>NZ_JWAJ01000026.1 GCF_001068775.1 Streptococcus pseudopneumoniae | reverse complement strand
TGTTGTATAGAGAATCGATTTTACCATTGTCTTTTCATAAGGACCCAAGTTATAACTTGAAGATTTTGATAGTAATTCAATAATACTATCAAAATTTTTTGTGGAGTAGTGTTTTCGAATATATTGCACCAAGTTAGCGAATGATCCAGTTCTAGTAGAATTATTGTCATGAAGAATAATAAATTCATCCAAAGTTATATGTAATTTATCTAAAA
>NZ_JWAJ01000025.1 GCF_001068775.1 Streptococcus pseudopneumoniae | reverse complement strand
GTGTTAGTCATAAAATAAAAAGAATGTTTAGATAAAGAAAGCGAACAATGCTAGGATTTTGTTAAACGGAATTCTAAGTATTGTTCGCTTTTGTGGTATAATAAATACTATGCATAAGAAACCGACATCAGCCTATGTGCATATTCCGTTTTGCACACAGATTTGTTATTATTGTGACTTTTCAAAAGTCTTTATTAAAAATCAGCCAGTAGACAGCTATCTAGAGCATCTACTGCAAGAATTTCATTCTTATGATATTCGAAAATTGCGTACACTCTATATTGGTGGTGGGACACCGACTGCCTTGTCTGCTTCTCAATTGGAAGTTTTGTTAGATGGATTGACTAAAAACCTGGACTTATCAATGTTGGAAGAGTTAACCATTGAGGCTAATCCTGGTGACCTGGATGCTGATAAGATTGCTGTTTTGAAAAATTCTGCAGTTAATCGTGTATCACTAGGAGTTCAGACCTTTGATGACAAAATGCTGAAAAAAATTGGGCGTAGTCATACGGAAAAGGATATTTATGAAAATATCGATCGTCTCAAACTTGCTGGTTTTGATAATATTTCCATTGACTTGATTTACGCACTTCCTGGTCAGACTATGGACCAGGTTAGGGATAATGTTGCCAAGGCTATTTCCCTTGATATTCCTCATATGAGCCTCTATAGTTTGATTTTGGAAAATCATACGGTCTTTATGAACCGTATGAGACGTGGGAAATTACCTCTTCCTAAGGAAGAATTAGAAGCTGAGATGTTTGAGTATATCATTGCAGAGCTAGAAAAAGCTGGTTTTGAGCATTACGAAATTTCAAATTTTTCTAAGCCAGGCTTTGAAAGTCGACATAATCTCATGTACTGGGATAATGCCGAATATTATGGAATAGGTGCGGGAGCATCTGGTTATGTAGATGGTGTTCGCTATAAAAACCATGGGCCTATCCGCCATTATCTAAAGGCAGTAGAAGAGGGGAGTGCCCGTATCAATGAAGAACACCTGAGTCAAAGGGAGCAAATGGAAGAAGAGATGTTTCTCGGCCTTCGCAAGAAGTCAGGAGTTTCCATGGCACGCTTTGAAGAAAAATTCGAACGGTCTTTCCAGGAACTGTATGGAGAAATCGTCAAAGACTTGATTCAACAAGGTCTCATGCAGCTTGATGGTGATCGTGTTCGCATGACCAAGAGAGGTCTCTTTTTAGGAGATACAGTAGCAGAACGATTTATATTGGAGTAAAATTATGGGCTTAACTTATCAAATGAAGATGAAAATTCCTTTTGATATGGCTGATATGAATGGCCATATCAAGTTGCCAGATGTTATTTTGTTGTCCCTGCAAGTATCAGGAATGCAGTCAATTGAACTGGGAGTGAGTGACAAGGATGTTTTAGAACAGTATAATCTGGTCTGGATTATCACAGATTATGACATTGATGTGGTTCGTTTGCCTCGTTTTGCAGAGGAAATCACCATTGAAACAGAAGCCTTGACCTATAATCGTCTCTTTTGCTACCGCCGATTTACTATTTATGATGAAGCTGGTCAAGAAATCATTCATATGCTAGCTACATTTGTCCTTATGGATCGTGAAAGTCGAAAGGTTCATCCTGTAGTACCAGAAATTGTCGCCCCTTATCAATCTGAGTTTTCTAAGAAACTGGTCCGTGGGCCAAAATATAGAGAGCTGGAAGAAGCGATAAGCAAGGATTATCACGTTCGTTTCTATGACTTAGATATGAATGGTCACGTCAATAACAGCAAATACCTGGACTGGATTTTTGAGGTCATGGGAGCCGATTTCCTTACTAATCATATCCCTAAAAAAATTAACCTTAAATATGTCAAGGAAGTTCTACCAGGCGGAATGATTACTTCTAGTTATGAATTAAATGGATTAGAGAGTAATCATCAAGTCACAAGTGATGGTGACATCAATGCTCAAGCAAAGATAACTTGGCAGAGAATAGATTAAATTAACAAAAGGAGAAAGAAATGAGAATATTTTTAAGCTGGTCGGGAGATAGAAGTAAATACTTGGCGAAATGTTTTAAAGAATGGCTTCCCAATGTTTTACAATATGTTGAACCCTATATGTCAGAAAAAGATATAAAACTCGGAGAGCGGTGGGGGAAAAGCATAGAAGAAAATTTGCGTTCTAATGATTTTGGTCTGGTATTTGTTACACCAGAAAATATAAATGCACCATGGATAAATTTTGAAGCAGGTGCACTATCAAAATCATTGCAATCTCGTTTGGTTCCGATTTTGTATAATGCAGAGGTTACTATTTTAAATAATGGTCCCCTTAAGCAATTTCAATCGTCAAAAGAAGTTTCAAAAGAATCGATTAAACAGCTAATTCTGGATATAAATGAGTTTGCCGAGGATTCAGAATGCTTGAAATTAGAACGGGTTGAAACAGCGTTTGAAAAGTGGTGGGAAGATTTAGAGAATAATTTAAATAAGACTCCTGAAAATACTGAAGTTAAAGAGCAAAAAATCCCATCAAATGAGGAAATGTTAAATGTTATATTACATGAGGTTAAGAATTTAAGAGAACTTAATAGAAATCCTATAAGAAAGATCCCTAAGATATTTAATATTCCAAACGAACTATTGGATGATTTAGAAAAAATAAAGTTTGATCTTTCTAATATGATGGAAGACGCAGTAGAATTTGATATTGATGAACCAAAAATTGAAACATTAAAGATTGATATAACTATAATTTCAAATGTTATATCATATCTACAGAATTATAGACGAGAAATGAGAATAAATGACTTATAAAGGATATTTAATTGATTTAGACGGAACGATCTATAAGGGGAAAGATAGAATCCCTGCGGGGGAGGCTTTTGTTCACGAGTTACAAAAAAGAGAGATTCCTTATCTTTTTGTAACAAACAACACCACTCGTACACCTGAAAGTGTTCAAGAGATGTTAGCCAATCAGTTTAACATTGACACGCCTGTATCGACGATCTATACTGCAACTTTAGCTACAATTGATTACATGAATGACCTAGGACTTGAAAAGACAGTCTATGTCATCGGAGAAGCAGGCCTAAAGGAGGCCATCCAAGCAGCAGGGTATGTCGAAGATAAAGAAAATCCAGCCTATGTAGTTGTTGGTTTGGACTGGCAAGTAGACTATGAAAAATTTGCTACGGCAACCCTAGCTATCCATAAAGGTGCTCACTTTATCGGTACCAACCCTGATTTGAACATCCCGACGGAACGAGGTCTTTTGCCTGGTGCTGGTTCACTGATTACTCTTCTTGAAGCAGCAACTCGCGTAAAACCAGTTTATATCGGAAAACCAAACTCGATTATTATGGATAAGGCTGTTGAACACCTAGGACTTGAACGCCAAGACATTATCATGGTGGGGGATAATTATCTTACTGATATTCGAGCTGGTATTGACAATGGCATTCCTAGCCTTTTGGTGACGACAGGATTTACAAAACCTGAAGAAGTAGAGGATTTGCCAATTGAACCAACTCATGTCCTTTCAAGTCTAGCGGAGTGGAATTTCGATGAAAACTAAGTTTACTTTTGTAGGAAGTATTCTCTTTCTCCTCTCGCTTGCAATTTTATTGACCATTTACCTGGCTTGGTTGGTCTATCCTCAGGAAATTTCTTGGTTAAACTTGACAAGTCGTGTTCATCTGCAACCTCAGACCATCCAGCATAATTTTAATGTTTTGATGGATTATTTGACCAATCCATTGAGTCAAGCATTGGAAATGCCAGATTTTCCTTCGTCTGCCTCTGGAATCCATCATTTTGCAGTTGTGAAGGGACTTTTCCATCTTGCTCAAGGAGTAGCAGTAGTAACTCTACCGATTTTCTATCTTTTTTGGAAGCAAGTTATTCAGAAAGGTTTTCTGCCACTTTATCGTAGAGCACTCTTAATCATACTTTCTCTACCTTTGGTTCTTGGTTTAGTTGGTGTCTTCATTGGTTTTGAACAATTCTTTACCTTGTTTCATCAGATTCTATTTGTAGGTGATGATACCTGGTTGTTTGATCCAGCTAAAGATCCAGTCATTCTCATCCTACCAGAGAACTTTTTCCTCCATGCCTTTCTCCTATTTTTCTGCTTGTATGAATTGATTTTTGGATTTATGTACCTACAGAGTCGAAAAACAAATAGATAAGTGAAGAAAAGTCTTACTGATTCCAAATAAAATGTAGGAAGAAACTATCGTTTATAACATGAATATTTCTATATTTAAGCAAACCATTCATATGTGATTCCAAAAAACCTATTTTTCTTGAAAAAGTAGGTTTTTTTACGGAAATAACTAGTCAAGCGCTTTATTTTTTTGTATAATAGAAATAGAAAAGTATGTAAAGAAGAGGAAAGCATGATTACACTATTTTTATCACCGAGTTGTACATCATGTCGTAAAGCAAAGGCCTGGCTCGAGAATCATAAAGTGCCATTCCAAGAGCATAATATTATGACCAGCCCTTTAACGAGAAAAGAACTGCAACACATTCTTTCCTTGACCGAAAATGGTACTGATGACATCATCTCGACTCGTTCAAAGATTTTTCAAAAATTGAATATTGATGTAGAGAGTATCTCAGTATCGGAGTTGCTTCATTTAATTGAGCAGTATCCGAGTCTTTTGCGTCGTCCGATTATTATTGACGCAAAACGGATGCAAATCGGTTTTAATGAAGATGAGATTCGTGCTTTTCTCCCTCGTAGTTACCGTAAACAAGAACTGAAAGAAGCTACATTGAGAGCTGGTATTAATTAGATGAATAAACAGTATAGTTACCCACTAGATTTGTCGTGGAGCACTGAAGAACTTGCTTCAGTGCTTTCTTTTTTTAATAATGTTGAAGCAGCCTATGAGACTAAGGTAGAAGCAAAGAAACTACTAGATTCCTACAAGGGATTCAAAGCGGTTGTTCCAAGCAAGAGTGAAGAGAAACGCTTGGGCCGTGAATTTGAATCTGCGAGTGGCTATTCCTTCTATCGAGTTGTCCAATTAGCTAAAGAACAAGGGGAAGGGAAGATTTCGCTTGGAAAATAAATTTGTGTTTGCCAAAGAGATTGTCAAGGAAGCAGGAGACTATATTCTAGCTCACATGCAGGAAGAATTGCATATTGAGAGAAAATCATCTCCTACAGACTTGGTGACTCGTTTGGACAAGGAAGTTCAGAATTTTTTGGTTGATAGGATTCGTTCGCATTATCCTGATGACCAATTTTGTGCAGAAGAGGGCTGTCTGCGTGCTTCAGTTGGATATGGATCTGTTTGGGTCATTGATCCCATTGATGGTACTAACAACTTTGTCGCCCAAGGTGAAGATTTCGCCATTATGGTAGCGTATTTTGAAAACGGTGTGGGTCAGTTTGGGATCATTTATGATGTCATGAAAGGTCATTGTTATCATGGAGGAGGTGCTTTTCAGGCCTGTCTCAATGAAGAACTCTTGCCGAACTTTAAGGATAAGCCCTTGCGAGATTTTCTAATTGCGAGTAATGCTGGTATGTTGGAAACAAACGCTTGGGGTGTAGCAGAATTGGCTAATGCTTCACTTGGTGTGCGAATATATGGAAGTGCAGCTATCAGCTTTTCAAAAATCCTCTCAGGTCAGCTATTGACCTATATCACCTATCTCCAACCTTGGGATTATGCTGCAGCTAGTATTATAGGAGAAAGTTTAGGATATCAGATTGTAACCTTAACTGGAGAACCGGTGGATTTTCAGACACGACAACCAATTATGATGGTTCCAACTGACAAGTTGGCAGAAATCCAATCCTATATCTATGAAAGGAAATAAACTTACATGCAATTTCCAGAAGGATTTGTAAAAAAATATGAAGCAATATTGGGAGATGAGGCAAGAGCTTTTCTTGCCTCTTTTGATGATGAGGCAGTTTCCGCTTTTCGCATCAATCCCTTAAAAGAAAGCCAGGTTTCTTTTTCAGATGCTATTCCAAATACACCCTGGGGCTATTATGGCAAGGTTTCAGGGAAATCACCTGAGCATGTAACAGGTTTGGTCTATTCCCAAGAACCTGCTGCACAAATGGTTGCACAAGTAGCTCAACCAAAACCAGGTATGAAGGTTTTGGACTTGGCAGCGGCTCCCGGTGGTAAATCCACTCAACTGGCAGCCGATCTTGCAGGTGACGGTCTACTTGTTTCCAATGAAATTTCTAGCAAGCGAGCTAAGATTTTGGTTGAAAATATGGAGCGTTTTGGTGCAACAAATGTTGTTGTAACCAATGAATCTGCCGATCGTTTGGCTAAAGTATTTAAGGGATATTTTGACCTAATTGTCCTAGATGCACCATGCTCTGGAGAAGGGATGTTCCGAAAACAGCCAGATGCCATGGATTATTGGAGTGTAGAATATCCAAGCCAATGTGCTGACTTGCAGCGTGAAATTCTAGAGGATGCGGTCACCATGTTGGCTGATGGTGGCCGCTTGGTCTATTCTACCTGTACCTGGGCTCCAGAGGAAAATGAAGAAATTGTTCAATGGTTACTGGATAACTATGATTTTGAATTGATCCCAGTTCAACATATCAATGGAATGGTCCCTGGGATTGACTTACCTGAAGCCGCTAGAATGTATCCACATCACTTTAAGGGAGAAGGACAGTTTGTTGCCCATTTACAATTTCGAGGGGAAAATAAAGTCTCTAAGTTCAAGCCTTCTAATTCCAACCTCTCTCGAGAACAGATTTCCTTATGGCAGGATTTTGAGAAGAAACATTTAAAAGAGAAACTGGCTGGAGTCCTACAGGTTTTTGGAGACCAACTGTATTTATTGCCAGAAGGTCTACCAGATTTAGGCAAACTTAGGATTGCACGAAACGGACTTCATCTTGGAACCTTTAAGAAAAAACGTTTTGAACCAAGTTTTGCACTTGGCCTAGCTTTGAAACCAAGTCAAGTCAATCAAGGAATTGAAATTCATCAAGAGGACTTTGTCAAATATGTTGCTGGTGAAACAGTTCAATTATCTGAAACTTTGCCAAATGGATGGTACCAAGTTTTGGTTGCTGGAAATGGTTTAGGTTTTGCAAAAGTGACAGGAAATACATTGAAGAATTATTTCCCTAAGGGCTTGAGGTTTAAGGTGAAAAACTAGTCAAAATCAGTATTCTATGTTATAGTGGAAGTATGGATTTTTTGCATAAAACATAGAAAAATAGGGCGAAATTCTAAGCTATTCATCATTATTTTCAAGGAGACAAATAGTGAAAAAATTTAAAAAACTCACCATCTCTCTTGCAACTCTTTTACTTGCTGGTTCGCTAGCAGGATGTGCAAGTTGGATTGATCGTGGGGAGTCTATGACGGCTGTCGGTTCAACTGCTCTTCAACCTTTAGTCGAGGCGGCTGCAGATGAATTTGCATCAGCTCACATCGGAAAAACAGTCAATGTTCAAGGTGGTGGTTCTGGTACAGGACTGTCGCAGGTTCAGTCAGGAGCAGTAGATGTCGGCAACTCCGATGTATTTGCGGAGGAAAAAGACGGTATTGATGCCTCAGCATTGGTCGACCATAAGGTAGCTGTTGCAGGTTTGGCTGTTATTATCAATAAAGAAGTAGATGTTGATAATCTAACGACGGATCAGCTCCGACAAATCTTCACAGGGGAAATTACCAACTGGAAAGAAGTCGGTGGGAAAGATTTAGCCATTTCTATTATCAACCGTGCGGCAAGTTCAGGTTCTCGTGCGACTTTTGACAGTGTGATCATGGATGGGCAATCAGCAATGCAAAGTCAGGAGCAAGATTCAAACGGAATGGTCAAATCAATTGTTTCTCAGACCCCTGGTGCCATTTCCTACTTAGCCTTTGCCTATGTTGATGACTCAGTTGGGACTATCAAACTCAATGGTTATGAACCAATTTCAGAGAATGTAACCACGAATAATTGGCCTTTGTGGTCTTATGAACATATGTATACACTTGGTGATCCAAATGAATTGGTTGCCGAATTCCTAAACTTTGTCCTTTCAGACGAAGCTCAGAATGGAATCGTTAAAGGAATGGGTTATATTTCAGTTAAGGAAATGAAGGTTGAAAAAGATGCTGTAGGAACGGTGACAGCACTAGAAGGGAGTCAATAATGAATCAAGAAGAATTAGCTAAAAAATTACTTTCTCCCTCAAAGAACTCTCGTCTAGAGAAATTAGGAAGAGGCTTGACTTTTGCCTGTCTGTCTTTGATTGTCATCATTGTGGCCATGATTTTGATTTTCGTAGCCCAAAAAGGCTTGTCGACCTTCTTTGTCAATGGGGTCAATATCTTTGATTTCCTTTTTGGACAAACTTGGAATCCTTCAGGTAAACAATTTGGTGCCTTTCCCATGATTTTGGGTTCCTTTATTGTCACAATCTTGTCAGCTCTTATCGCAACTCCTTTTGCCATCGGCGCGGCAGTCTTTATGACCGAGGTTTCACCAAAAGGTGCCAGAATCTTGCAACCAGCCATTGAATTGCTAGTCGGGATTCCTTCAGTTGTGTATGGATTTATCGGTTTGCAGGTCGTAGTTCCTTTTGTCCGTAGTGTCTTTGGTGGAACTGGTTTTGGGATCTTGTCAGGGATTTTCGTTCTCTTTGTCATGATTTTACCAACGGTAACCTTTATGACAACGGACAGCTTGCGTGCGGTGCCTCGTCACTACCGCGAAGCTAGTTTGGCTATGGGAGCCACTCGTTGGCAGACTATCTGGCGTGTGACCTTGAAGGCAGCGCGTTCAGGGATTTTCACAGCAGTGGTCTTTGGGATGGCGCGTGCCTTTGGAGAGGCTCTGGCCATTCAGATGGTAGTCGGAAACTCAGCCGTAGTCCCAACTTCATTGACAACACCTGCTGCGACTTTAACCTCTGTTTTGACCATGGGTATCGGTAATACTGTTATGGGAACTGTTGATAATAATGTTCTTTGGTCACTAGCCTTAGTATTGCTTTTGATGAGCTTGGCCTTTAACAGTGTGATTAAATTGATTACGAAAGAAAGAGGAAAGAAAAACTATGCACGCTAAGAAATTAGATAAACTTGCTACAGTTGTCCTCTATACCATCGCAGGAATCATTGTGACCATCCTTACTTCCTTGATTCTCTATATCTTGGTTCGAGGCTTACCTCATGTTTCTTGGTCCTTCTTGACTGGAAAATCATCTTCTTACCAAGCAGGTGGTGGTATTGGAATCCAGCTTTATAATTCCTTCTTCCTTTTGGTCATTACCTTATTCATCTCTGTACCTCTTTCAATGGGGGCTGGAATTTATTTGGCTGAATATGCAAAAAAAGGTCGTGTTACCAACTTCGTTCGTACCTGTATTGAAATTTTGTCTTCACTGCCATCAGTTGTAGTCGGTCTCTTCGGTTACCTCATCTTTGTAGTTCAGTTTGAATATGGATTTTCAATTATTTCTGGTGCCTTGGCTTTGACTGTCTTTAACCTTCCACAGATGACGCGTAATGTTGAAGACAGTTTGAAACACGTTCACCACACGCAACGTGAGGCTGGTTTGGCGCTTGGTCTTTCTCGTTGGGAAACAGTTCTTCATGTCGTTATCCCCGAAGCCCTACCTGGTATTGTAACAGGTATTGTGCTTGCCTCAGGTCGTATCTTTGGTGAAGCCGCAGCCCTTATCTATACAGCAGGACAATCAGCACCAGCCCTTGACTGGTCTAACTGGAATGTCCTTAGTGTAACCAGTCCAATCTCAATCTTCCGTCAAGCAGAAACCTTGGCTGTTCATATCTGGAAAGTCAATAGTGAAGGAACTATTCCTGATGGAACTTTAGTTTCAGCAGGTTCTGCTGCGGTGCTCCTCATCTTTATCTTGATCTTTAACTTTGGAGCACGTAAACTCGGAAGCTATCTACATAAGAAATTAACTGCTGCCTAAAGGAGAAGCCATGTCAAAATATAATTGGGATGAAAGGCATATCATTACTTTTCCAGAAGAAAAAGTGGCCCTCTCTACGAAGGATTTACATGTTTACTACGGTAAGAATGAATCCATCAAGGGCGTGGATATGCAATTCGAAAAAAATAAAATTACGGCCTTGATTGGTCCGTCGGGATCTGGGAAATCAACCTACCTACGCAGTCTCAACCGTATGAATGATACCATTGATATTGCAAAGGTGACAGGACAGATTCTCTATCGAGGTATTGACGTTAACCGTCCTGAGATCAATGTTTATGAAATGCGTAAACATATCGGAATGGTTTTCCAACGTCCAAATCCATTTGCTAAATCAATTTACCGCAACATCACTTTTGCACATGAACGTTCAGGTGTTAAGGATAAGAAGGTCCTTGATGAAATTGTAGAAACTTCACTTCGTCAGGCCGCCCTCTGGGACCAAGTAAAAGACGATCTTCACAAGTCAGCCTTGACGCTTTCAGGAGGTCAGCAGCAACGTCTCTGTATCGCTCGTGCAATCTCTGTGAAACCAGATATCCTCTTGATGGATGAGCCAGCATCAGCCTTGGATCCGATTGCAACAGCTCAGCTTGAAGAAACCATGCTGGAGTTGAAGAAGGATTTTACCATTATCATCGTAACTCACAGTATGCAACAGGCTGCGCGTGCGAGTGACTATACTGGATTTTTCTACTTAGGTGATTTAATTGAGTATGATAAAACTGCAAATATTTTCCAAAATGCCAAGCTACAGTCAACAAATGACTATGTAACTGGACACTTTGGTTAGAGAGGGAACAGTATGACAGAACCGATTTTACAGGTTTCAGACCTGTCAGTCTATTACAATAAAAAGAAGGCCTTGAATAGTGTTTCCTTATCGTTCCAACCCAAGGAAATTACGGCCCTTATCGGTCCGTCTGGATCTGGTAAATCAACACTTTTAAAGGCTATTAACCGAATGGGTGACCTTAATCCTGAAGTGACGACAACTGGATCAGTGGTTTATAATGGGCACAATATCTATAGTCCTCGTACGGATACAGTTGAATTGCGTAAGGAAATCGGTATGGTCTTCCAACAACCCAATCCTTTTCCTATGTCTATCTATGAAAATGTCGTTTATGGCCTCCGTATAAATGGAGAAAAAGACAAGCAGGTCTTAGATGAAGCAGTGGAGAAGGCTTTACAACGTGCTTCAATCTGGGATGAAGTCAAGGACCGCTTGCATGATTCTGCTATCGGTCTTTCAGGTGGGCAACAACAACGTGTTTGTGTGGCACGTGTATTGGCGACTAGCCCTAAAATCATCCTCTTGGATGAACCAACTTCAGCCTTGGACCCTATTTCTGCTGGTAAGATTGAGGAAACCTTGTATGGTCTAAAAGACAAATACACCATGCTCTTGGTTACTCGTTCTATGCAGCAAGCATCTCGAATCTCTGATAAGACAGGCTTTTTCCTCAATGGAGATTTGATTGAATTTAACGATACCAAGGATATGTTCCTCTATCCTCAACATAAGGAGACAGAGGACTACATTTCAGGTAAATTTGGATAAGGAGTGAGAAGATGTTACGATCTCAATTTGAAGAAGATTTAGAGAAATTGCATAATCAGTTTTATGCTATGGGACAAGAAGTTCTTTCCCAAATCAATCGTACCGTACGTGCTTTTGTAACGCATGACCGTGACATGGCTAAAGAAGTCATTGAGGAAGATGCAGAAGTAAACGAATACGAAGTGAAACTTGAAAAGAAATCATTTGAAATGATTGCCCTACAACAGCCAGTTTCACAAGACTTACGTACAGTTTTAACAGTTCTAAAAGCTGTGTCAGACTTAGAACGTATGGGTGACCATGCTGTATCTATCGCAAAAGCAACGATTCGTATGAAGGGTGAGCAGCGTATCCCTGCAGTTGAAGAAGAAATTAAAAAAATGGGTCGTGAAGTAAAAAACTTTGTTGAAGCCGCTTTAGAACTTTATTTGAATGGTTCTGTGGATCAAGCCTATGAAGTTGCAACCATGGATGAAAATATCAACCATTACTTTGATAATATTCGAGACCTAGCTACAGAAGAAATCAAAAAACATCCAGAAGCTATCGTCACAGGTCGTGATTATTTCCAAGTTATTTCTTACTTGGAACGCATCGGTGACTATGCAAAAAATATCTGTGAATGGGTTGTTTACTTTGAAACAGGTAAGATTGTAGAATTATAAAGTATTCAAATGATAAAATTATTGTAAAAGCTTACTTTTTACTAGAGTAAGCTTTCATTGTATAGATAATTTACTTTGTCAGAGGTGAATAATGAACTACATACAGAATATAAGAAAAAAAGTTGGAAAAGATAAAATTATTTTAAATTTCACATGTGGAATATTAAGTCAATCAGGAAAAATATTATTACAAAAACGAGCAGATAAAGGAACTTGGGGATTACCAGGCGGAGCTATTGAATTAGGCGAATCGGCTGTAGAAGCGTTAGTTCGAGAGTTTTACGAAGAAACTGGACTGAAAGTGACAGTGAAAAAACTTTTAAATGTTTATACAAAATATTCAGATAGTTATCCAAATGGTGATGAGGCTCAAGTTCTTACAATTTTGTATTTAGTTGCATCTGAAACATCTATCTCTACAAATGTTTTTACGAGTGACGAAACTTTAGAATTAGGATTTTTTGAACATAGGGACATACAAAATATCACAATTGTAAACCAGCAACATCGAGATATGATAAATGATTTTTTTGAAAATAAGTTCCCAATAGATAGATAAACTAACCACTGAATTTCTATATTTTTTAATTATATTTTATGAAAATGCAAGAAAAACTTGACAAGCATTTCTGAATAAGTTATAATTATACAAAATTAACAGAGAGGTTGTTTATTTATGAATTTTAAAAAATGGATATTTGTCTTATGTAGTTTTCTTGCAAGCTTCTTTTTAGTAGCTTGCCAATCGTCTAGCTCAAGCTCACAATCTGCAGTGGAGGCCATCAAGCAAAAAGGGAAATTGGTGGTCGCAACTAGTCCAGACTATGCTCCCTTTGAGTTTCAATCCCTTGTAGATGGTAAGAACCAAGTCGTAGGTGCTGATATTGACATGGCGCAAGCAATCGCTGATGAACTTGGAGTGAAATTGGAAGTTTCAAGCATGAGTTTTGATAATGTCTTGACTAGTCTTCAGACAGGTAAGGCTGATTTGGCCATTGCGGGAATCAGTGCAACTGAAGAAAGACAAGAAGTCTTTGATTTCTCAATTCCTTACTATGAAAATAAAATTAGCTTCCTTATCAGAAAGTCAGATCTTGAAAAATACAAGGATTTGGACTCTCTTGCAAGTGCTAATATTGCAGCTCAGAAAGGAACTGTTCCTGAATCTATGGTTAAAGAGCAACTTCCAAAGGCACAGTTGACTTCTTTGACAAACATGGGCGAAGCAGTCAATGAGCTTCAATCAGGTAAGGTTGATGCTGTTCATATGGATGAACCAGTTGCTCTAAGCTATGCTGCTAAGAACTCAGATTTGGCAGTTGCTACAGTAAGCTTGACTATGAAAGAAGGAGAAGCAAATGCTGTAGCTATCAAAAAAGGTAACTCAGATTTGAAGGAAGTAGTTGATAAGGTCATCCAAAAACTGAAAGATGACGGAACTTACAAAACTTATCTTGAAAAAGCTGCTAAGCTAACAGAAGTAGAACAATAAAAAATAACAGAGTTGGATTTCAGTCCAGCTCTGTTTTTAAATAGCTTAATGTTTCTTCAATATTTTCTAAGGAAATTTTTGCAAAGTGATAAGGGCAGTTCGCTAGATAGGAAGATTCGAAGAAGTCGAGTTCTAGAGGACTGTGTTTAAGACTAGCGATGCTAGGATAGTTCCTGAGATCAAGCAAAAGCCCATCATGAAGTGGATAGTTCGGTAGGGAAATGGGATACCTTTGTAAGAGCTGTTGGATGTGCTCCTGACTTTTTTCTTGCAGTGCCAGTCGTGCTAGTCTGTTTTTCTCAAAGAGTTGACTATCGATGTAGAGTGATAAGGCCTTTTGCATAATGAGGTTGTTATCGTAGTCGAGGATGTTTTTATAGGTGACAAAAGCTTCCTTGATAGCGTTTGGAAGAAGAAGGGCAGTGATTCGAAGGGCAGGAAAAAGACTGGTAGAAAAGGACTTGATATAGATGACCAAATCATGTTGGTCTAAATAATGAAAGGTTTGTCCCATTTTAGGATCCAAGTCCCCCAGATAGTCATCCTCAACGATATAAATCTGATATTTTGCAGCCAAGTCAAGTATGGCAAGTTTTTCCTCTTCAGAATAGGAATGCCCCAGAGGATAGTGGAAACGGGGAATAGTATAGAAAAACTTAATCTTTCCGCTTTTAAAGTGTTCCTCAAGTTCGTTTAGGTCAATGCCGTCTACTCGACGGTCAATGGTTTGATAGGGAAGATTTTGAGCCAGTAGCAGCTGATTCATCCGATGATAGGTCGGTTGTTCGACCAGTATTTCCTGAGCTTGACCTGGAAAATCAATCTGAGAGAGAATAAAGAGTGCTTGTTGGGTTCCAGATGTCATGACTAATTGGTCTGCCTTACTATAAATCGCTTGATCAAACAGTAGTTTCTGAACGGACTTTCGTAATTCTTCTAAACCCTCTTGGTGTTCATAGTAGTTGTAGAGATAATTTTCTCGCCCAATCAAGCTCTCATTGACGCACAGACGAAAATCATCATAGGCGGCTGCGTGTTCATCGTTAACTGAGATAATTAAGTCTTCATGACTGGTTTGTTGCTCCAATACATAATAACCACTTTGAGGTTTGGAGTAAATATATTTCTCGTATCGAAGTTCTAAGAGTGCGCGCTGTATGGTGTCTTTGCTACAGTGAAAATCTTGACTGAGTTTTCGGATAGATGGTAGGCGACTTCCAGTTGGATATCTACCCGATTCTATCTCATTTTTTAGATAGTGAACGACTTGTTCATACTTGCTTTCTTGCTTCATCCCAGACCTCTCATGATTTTGTTACATTGTACCTTTTTTTTAGAAGTTTGGCAATGTTATACTCTTCGAAAATCTCTTCAAACCGCGTCAACGTCGCCTTGCCGTATATATGTTACTGACTCCGTCAGTTCTATCCACAACCTCAAAACAGTGTTTTGAGCAACCTGCGGCTAGTTTCCTAGTTTGCTCTTTGATTTTCATTGAATATTAAAAGGCAGTCTAGCATTCAATTCTAATCAGAAATGTGATATACTTAGTAAGTAAAATTTTCAAAGAAGAGTGAGATGATGAAGGTGCAAGAACCAGTTAAATTATTCCAATACAATACTTTGGGAGCCTTGATGGCGGGCCTTTACGGTGGAACCATGACCGTTGGTGAATTGCTTGAACATGGTGATTTAGGTTTAGGGACGCTGGACTCTATCGATGGCGAGCTTATTGTCTTAGATGGGAAAGCTTATCAAGCCAAGGGATCAGGTGAGAAACCTGAAATTGTGGAAGTTTCACCAGATGCTTTGATTCCCTATGCAGCAGTTGTACCCCACCAGGCAGAAGTTATATTCCGTCAGCGTTTTGAAATGACCGATCAGGAGTTAGAAAAGAGAATTGAGTCTTACTATGATGGTGAAAACCTTTTTCGTTCTATCAAGATTCATGGTGATTTCAAGAACATGCATGTGCGCATGATTCCTAAGTCAACCTCTGAAACGAAGTTTGCAGAAGTAGCAACACATCAGCCAGAGTATAGTCGCGAAAATGTTTCAGGAACCATCGTCGGCTTTTGGACCCCAGAGATTTTCCATGGAGTTAGTGTTGCTGGTTACCATCTACACTTTATCTCAGATGACCTAACCTTTGGTGGTCACGTTATGGACTTTGTCATCAAGGAAGGTATCGTAGAAGTGGGTGCAGTTGACCAGTTGGATCAACGTTTTCCTGTTCAGGATCGTCAATATCTATTTGCTAAGTTTAATGTTGACGAGATGAAAAAAGATATCGATAAGTCAGAATAAAAGGAGTCAAATATGAAAATTCATGTAATAATAACGATGCTGGCCTTGTTTGCCGTCCTCATTGCAGCAGTTTGGTACGCAAGAAAGAAATACAAGATTAATTTTGCAGTTTTGGGACTTGGGGCAGTTGCCTTTTTTGCCTCATCACAGGTTTTAGAAAAAATCGTTCATTTGCTGGTTCTTCGACCTCAGAGAGATGGAACTATTACTCTCATGACAGAGAATCCCCTTCTCTATGTGATTTATGGGATTTGTATGGCTGCTTTGTTTGAAGAAACAGCTCGACTAATCTTTTTTAAATGGTTGAACAAAAAAAGAGAGATGGAAGATTCAGATGCCCTCGCCTATGGTCTTGGTCATGGTGGGCTAGAAATGATTTATATCGGAATTGCTGGTTTACTCAATCTCTTTATCCTATTTTCAGCAGTTGAATCGCAAAATCCAGCTATCATGCAACTCTTACCTGAGAGTACACTTGCAACCATTCATAATCTAGCAGCTTGGCAGATTTATCTTTTGGGAGTCGAAAGAATTCTTGCCTTGATTCTTCAAGTTGGATTGACCTTCTGGGTTTTCCAAGCTGTTCGCCAAAAAAAATGGATTTATCTAGTAGCAGCTTACGGTCTGCATGCTTTATTTGATCTGGCACCGAGCCTTTCTCAAGTTGGCTGGATCTCAAATCCTCTGGTGGTAGAGGGAATCTTAGCAGTAGAAGTTTTGGCTTTCGTTTTCCTAACAAAATCAATCTTTTACAAGAAACAGTAATATTAAGGAGGCCTAGCCTCTTTTTGTATTGTCACTGGTAAAAGGTGACATAATCATCGAAAAAAAACGCTAAAAATGGTATAATGGAATGAATTTTATAAAAGGATTAGAAAAATGACTGTATTAGATAAACTAAAAGAAACCCTAGAAGGAATCGATATTCGATTTGATGAGCCATTGAAAACTTATACCTATACCAAAGTTGGAGGGAAGGCAGATTATTTAGTATTTCCTCGTAATCGCTACGAGATGGCTCGTATGGTAAAATTTGCCAATCAGGAAAATATTCCTTGGATGGTTCTTGGAAATGCAAGTAACATTATCGTCCGTGAGGGTGGAGTACGTGGCTTTGTAATCATGTGTGACAAACTCAATAATGTTTCTGTTGATGGCTATACCATTGAGGCAGAAGCTGGAGCTAACTTGATTGAAACCACTCGTATTGCCCTACGTCATAGTTTGACTGGTTTTGAATTTGCTTGTGGTATTCCAGGAAGCGTCGGTGGTGCTGTCTTTATGAATGCTGGCGCTTATGGTGGTGAGATTGCTCATGTTCTCCAGTCTTGTCAAATCTTGACTAAGGAAGGTGAAATCGAAACCTTGTCTGCTAAAGACTTGAACTTTGGTTACCGTCATTCAGCTATACAAGCATCAGGGGCAGTAGTCCTTTCTGCTAAGTTCGCCCTAGCTCCAGGTAATCACCAAGTCATCAAACAGGAGATGGACCGCTTGACCCACCTTCGTGAACTCAAGCAACCTTTAGAGTATCCTTCATGTGGATCAGTTTTTAAACGTCCAGTGGGTCATTTTGCTGGGCAATTGATTGCTGAAGCTGGTTTGAAAGGATATCGTATTGGTGGCGTCGAAGTCTCAGAAAAGCACGCAGGCTTTATGATTAATGTTGCTGATGGAACTGCTAGAGATTATGAAAATTTGATTGAGTCTGTCATTGAAAAGGTTAAAGAACACTCAGGTGTTACTCTCGAGCGAGAAGTTCGTATCTTGGGTGAACATGAGTAAATACTAGAAATAGCTTAGCTGCTACTAACAAGAATGTAGAGGGGGTGAAAGCCTATCGGTAGCGAAGATGCATGCAGGAGGTCTAACTCCCTGCAAGAGGTAGTGGCGGCCTGACAGAGCCCTGATCTGTTAATCTATGAAAAAGAAGGAATTTATGCCAATTGAAAAAACCAATTATCGAATTCAGAAACGTTTCTAAAGTTTTTGAAGATAGCAACACCAAGGTTCTCAAGGATATTAACTTTGAGTTGGAAGAAGGAAAGTTCTACACACTTCTCGGTGCCTCAGGATCTGGTAAATCAACCATCCTCAATATCATTGCAGGTTTGCTGGATGCAACAACTGGTGATATCATGCTAGACGGTGTCCGTATCAATGACATCCCGACCAATAAACGTGATGTTCATACGGTCTTCCAGTCTTACGCCTTGTTCCCACATATGAATGTGTTTGAAAATGTTGCTTTTCCATTGCGATTACGTAAGGTCGATAAAAAAGAAATCGAAAAACGTGTATTAGAAGTTCTCAAGATGGTTCAGCTTGAAGGATATGAAAAGCGTTCTATCCGTAGGTTATCTGGAGGACAACGTCAGCGTGTAGCTATTGCGCGTGCGATTATCAATCAGCCTCGTGTGGTGCTCTTGGATGAGCCTTTATCAGCACTTGACTTGAAGTTGCGGACAGACATGCAGTATGAACTGCGTGAACTACAACAACGCTTGGGTATTACCTTTGTCTTTGTTACTCACGATCAGGAAGAAGCTCTCGCCATGAGTGACTGGATCTTCGTTATGAATGACGGTGAAATTGTTCAGTCAGGAACACCAGTTGACATCTACGACGAGCCAATCAACCACTTTGTTGCAACCTTCATCGGTGAATCAAACATCTTGCCAGGAACTATGATTGAGGACTACTTGGTTGAGTTCAATGGCAAACGCTTTGAAGCTGTTGACGGAGGTATGAAGCCAAATGAGCCAGTCGAAGTTGTGATTCGCCCAGAGGACTTGCGCATTACCCTTCCAGAAGAAGGAAAACTTCAAGTTAAGGTTGATACTCAGCTTTTCCGTGGAGTTCACTATGAGATTATCGCTTATGATGAACTTGGCAATGAATGGATGATTCACTCGACTCGCAAAGCTATTGTGGGCGAGGAAATCGGTCTGGACTTTGAACCAGAAGACATCCACATCATGCGTCTTAATGAAACAGAAGAAGAATTCGATGCTCGTATTGAGGAATATGTAGAAATCGAAGAGCAAGAAGCAGGTTTGATTAACGCTATTGAGGAGGAAAGAGATGAAGAAAACAACCTCTAAACTCTTTGTAGTGCCTTACATGCTTTGGATTGCACTCTTTGTATTGGCACCCTTGGTCTTGATTTTTGGACAATCCTTTTTCAACATCGAAGGCCAGTTCAGTTTAGAAAACTATAAATCCTATTTTGCGTCACAAAATTTGACCTATCTCAAAATGAGCTTCAACTCTGTTCTCTATGCTGGGATTGTGACTCTAGTGACGCTTCTTATCAGTTATCCAACAGCCCTCTTTTTGACTCGTCTCAAACACCGTCAACTATGGCTCATGCTAATCATTTTGCCAACCTGGATCAACCTTCTCCTTAAGGCCTATGCCTTTATCGGGATTTTTGGTCAAAATGGTTCTATCAACCAATTCCTAGAATTTATTGGGATCGGTTCTCAGCAGTTGCTCTTTACGGACTTCTCATTTATCTTTGTCGCAAGCTATATCGAGCTTCCATTTATGATTTTGCCCATCTTCAATGTTTTGGATGATATGGATAACAATCTCATCAATGCCAGCTATGACCTTGGTGCAACCAAGTGGGAAACCTTCCGCCATGTCATCTTCCCTCTCTCTATGAATGGAGTGCGAAGTGGTGTCCAATCAGTCTTTATCCCAAGTTTGAGCCTCTTTATGTTGACCCGTTTGATTGGTGGGAACCGTGTTATCACCTTGGGGACTGCTATTGAGCAGAACTTCCTTACCAATGACAACTACGGTATGGGTTCAACAATCGGTGTTGTTCTTATCCTGACCATGTTTATCACCATGTGGGTGACTAAGGAAAGGAGAGAACGATGAAAAAATTATCAAATCTTTACCTAGCCTTTGTCTTTATCGTCCTCTATCTGCCAATCTTTTATTTGATTGGTTATGCCTTCAATGCTGGGGATGATATGAATAGCTTTACAGGCTTTAGTTTGTCTCACTTTGAAACCATGTTTGGCGATGGAAGACTCATGCTCATCTTGGTTCAGACCTTTTTACTAGCCTTCCTATCAGCCATGATTGCGACTGTCATTGGGACTTTCGGTGCCATTTATATCTACCAATCACGCAAAAAATATCAAGAAGCCTTCCTATCACTCAATAACATTTTGATGGTTGCGCCAGACGTTATGATTGGTGCTAGCTTCTTGATTCTCTTTACCCAACTCAAGTTTTCACTTGGTTTTCTGACAGTGTTGTCCAGTCACGTGGCCTTCTCGATTCCTATCGTAGTGCTCATGGTTTTGCCTCGATTGAAAGAGATGAATGGAGATATGATTCATGCGGCCTATGACCTTGGAGCTAGCCAGTTCCAGATGTTTAAGGAAATCATGCTTCCTTACCTAACGCCGTCTATCATCGCAGGTTACTTTATGGCTTTCACCTATTCACTAGATGACTTTGCTGTGACCTTCTTTGTAACGGGAAATGGTTTTTCAACCTTGTCAGTTGAGATCTACTCTCGAGCTCGTAAGGGAATTTCTCTAGAAATCAATGCTCTTTCAGCCTTGGTCTTTCTCTTTAGTATTATCCTAGTTGTCGGATATTACTTCATTTCACGTGAGAAGGAGGAGCAAGCATGAAACGACTCTATTCATTTTTAGCAGGAATTCTAGCCATTATCCTTGTCTTGTGGGGAATTTCCTATCATCTTGATAGTAAAATCAATAGCCGTGATAGTCAAAAATTGGTTATCTATAACTGGGGAGACTATATCGCTCCTGAACTTCTGGAGAAATTTACGGAAGAAACAGGAATCCAAGTCCAGTACGAAACCTTTGACTCTAACGAAGCCATGTACACGAAAATCAAGCAGGGTGGGACAACCTATGATATTGCCATCCCAAGTGAGTACATGATTAACAAGATGAAGGACGAAGACCTCTTGGTTCCGCTAGATTATAGTAAAATTGAGGGAATTGAAAATATCGGTTCTGAGTTTCTCAACCAGTCCTTTGACCCAAATAATGAGTACTCTATTCCATACTTCTGGGGGACTCTAGGAATTGTCTACAATGAAACCATGGTGGAAGAAGCACCTGAGCATTGGGATGACCTCTGGAAGCCAGAGTATAAAAACTCCATCATGCTCTTTGATGGAGCGCGTGAGGTACTTGGGCTAGGTCTTAACTCTCTAGGTTACAGTCTTAACTCCAAAGATCCTGAACAATTAGAAGAGACAGTAGATAAACTCTACAAGCTAACGCCTAACATCAAGGCCATCGTTGCCGATGAGATGAAGGGCTACATGATTCAGAATAATGCTGCCATCGGTGTGACCTTCTCAGGAGAAGCCAGCCAGATGCTGGAGAAAAATGAAAATCTCCGCTATGTCGTACCGACAGAGGCAAGTAATCTTTGGTTTGACAATATGGTCATTCCTAAGACTGTCAAGAACCAAGACGCTGCCTATGCCTTCATTAACTTTATGTTGAAACCTGATAATGCTCTTAAGAACGCAGAGTATGTCGGTTATTCAACACCAAATACAGCTGCTAAGGAAATGCTTCCAGAGGAGACAAAAGAGGACAAGTCCTTCTATCCAGATGCAGATACTATGAAACACCTAGAAGTTTATGAAAAATTTGACCATAAATGGACAGGCAAGTATAGCGACCTCTTCCTACAGTTTAAAATGTATCGGAAGTAGGAGTATATAAAATAAAAAGAACGAATCAGTCAAGCTGGTTCGTTTTTTGAATAGAAGTCAGTTTTTACAGCTTTATCTTTTTCTATTCTAGTTGCTTATTTGCTTGCCTAGTAGTATACTAAGTTTATCTATATGGAAAGCGATAACAAATCATGAAAATATCTACTTTTTTTAAAAAAAGTTATTGGCCAACCTTTTTGATTGTTAACCAAACAATTATACTATTCCATTTAAAGGATGGCTTGGATCGACAATACCTAACAACTGATTCTATACATTTGGTGATAGGGTTCTTTATATTTGCAAATATTTTCGTAGCTATCTTTAGCAATTCGAAAATGTGGGATAAAAGTTGGGATAAAAAGAGTGATAGCAGTAAGAAAAAATATATCCTGAAAAAGTAATCAGAGATATAGGGATTTGGTTATTTAAATGTAATTATTTCCAGTTGACTCAAATTCAAAAAAACAGTATAATAGGAATGTTGAGAATTGATTTTCACTTGTCTTAGTTCAGAGAAATGGCGGTGCTGCGAGCCATCTAAGATAGAAAATCATGCTACTCAATTTAACAATTGCATAAGAACGAAAGAATGACAAGTTCATTGAATGAAGGTGGTACCGCGGTTTTTCGCCCTTCGTGATATGGATTTGTCTTTTATTTTTGGAGGTGCTTATGAGAAGATTTCTTGTCAAACAAAAATTTCGCCTAGGTGGTGAACGCTTTGATATCAAGGATGAAATGGGCAATGTCGCCTATCAGGTTGAGGGTTCATTTTTTAAGATTCCTAAAACCTTTACCATCTATGACGTTGCTGGTGAACAGGTTAGTGAGATTAGTAAAGAAGTCTTAACTTTCCTACCACGTTTTGAAATTCAATTGAGTAACGGAGATAGCTTTTATATCCGTAAGAAGTTGACTTTCTGGAAGGATAAATATGAATTTGATAATCTTGGCCTTCGCATCGAAGGAAACGTTTGGGATTTAAATTTTAAATTACTAGACGACCGCGATCAAGTGATTGCCGAGATAAAGAAAGAACTTTTCCATTTAACCTCAACTTATACTGTAACCGTCTATGAAGACTCTTATGCAGACCTAGTTGTTTCTCTCTGTGTCGCTATCGACTATGTAGAGATGCTAGAAAGCCAATCAGATTAAAAAAGGAGACACTTATGAAACAATTATCTAGTGCACAAGTCCGCCAAATGTGGCTTGATTTCTGGGCCAGCAAAGGCCACTCTGTAGAACCATCCGTTAGCTTGGTCCCTGTCAATGATCCAACACTTTTGTGGATCAACTCAGGGGTTGCTACTCTTAAAAAATACTTTGACGGGACTATCATCCCTGAAAATCCACGGATTACCAATGCGCAAAAGGCTATTCGTACCAACGATATCGAAAACGTAGGGAAGACTGCTCGTCACCATACCATGTTTGAAATGTTGGGGAACTTCTCAATCGGGGATTACTTCCGTGACGAAGCCATTACTTGGGCTTACGAGCTTTTGACAAGTCCTGAATGGTTTGACTTCCCAGCTGAAAAACTCTACATGACCTACTACCCAGCTGATACAGATTCTTACAACCGCTGGATTGAAGTGGGAGTGGACCCAAGTCACTTGATTCCAATCGAGGATAACTTCTGGGAAATCGGTGCTGGTCCTTCTGGACCAGATACAGAGATCTTCTTTGACCGTGGGGAAGCCTTTGACCCAGAAAATATCGGTATTCGCTTGCTTGCAGAAGATATCGAAAACGACCGTTACATCGAAATCTGGAACATCGTTTTATCACAATTTAACGCAGACCCTGCTGTTCCTCGTAGCGAATACAAGGAATTGCCACACAAGAACATTGATACGGGCGCAGGTTTGGAGCGTTTGGTAGCTGTTATCCAAGGTGCTAAGACCAACTTTGAAACAGACCTATTTATGCCTATCATTCGTGAAGTAGAGAAATTGTCTGGTAAGGTTTACGACCAAGATGGCGAAAACATGAGCTTCAAGGTTATTGCAGACCACATCCGTTCGCTTTCATTTGCCATTGGGGATGGTGCTCTTCCAGGAAATGAAGGTCGTGGTTATGTCCTCCGTCGTCTTCTCCGCCGTGCCTCTATGCATGGTCAAAAATTGGGTATCAATGAGCCTTTCCTTTACAAACTCGTTCCAACTGTTGGAAAAATCATGGAAAGCTACTACCCAGAAGTGCTTGAAAAACGTGACTTTATTGAGAAAATCGTTAAGAGCGAAGAAGAGTCATTTGCTCGTACCCTTCACTCAGGTCAACACTTTGCTCAAGGTATCGTAGCAGACTTGAAAGAAAAGGGTCAAACAGTTATCGCTGGTCAAGATGTCTTTAAACTCTATGATACATACGGATTCCCAGTAGAGTTGACAGAAGAAATCGCTGAAGAAGCAGGAATGACTGTAGACCGTGAAGGATTCGAAGCAGCCATGAAAGAGCAGCAAGAACGTGCGCGTGCGTCAGCTGTCAAAGGTGGTTCAATGGGTATGCAAAACGAAACCCTTCAAAACATTACAGTTGAGAGTGTCTTCAACTACAATGCTAGCCAATTGCCTTCTAAGTTGGTGGCTATCGTAGCAGACAATGCGGAAGTAGAAGCTGTTTCAGAAGGAACTGCATCACTTATCTTTGCAGAAACTCCATTCTACGCTGAAATGGGTGGACAGGTTTCTGACCATGGTCAAATCTTGGATGCTGCAGGAAATGTCGTAGCGACTGTAACAGACGTTCAAAAAGCACCAAACGGACAAGCACTCCATACCGTAGAAGTTCATGCTCCACTTGCTTTGAACCAAGAATACACCTTAGCAATCGATACCAACCGTCGTCATCGTGTCATGAAAAACCACACAGCGACTCACTTACTCCATGCAGCTCTTCACAATATCCTTGGCCACCATGCTACTCAAGCAGGATCTCTTAACGAAGTAGAATTCCTTCGTTTTGACTTCACTCATTTCCAAGCCGTGACTCCTGAAGAATTGCGCGCTATTGAGCAACAGGTTAATGAGAAAATCTGGGAAGCCATCACAGTGGAAACAGTTGAGACTGATATTGACACAGCTAAAGAAATGGGAGCTATGGCCCTCTTTGGTGAGAAATACGGTAAAGAAGTCCGTGTTGTAACGATTGGTGACTACTCAGTTGAACTTTGTGGTGGTACTCACGTAGGTAACACTTCTGAAATCGGTCTCTTCAAGATTGTCAAGGAAGAAGGGATTGGATCAGGAACTCGTCGTATCTTGGCAGTGACTGGTAAGGAAGCCTTCGAAGCTTACCGTGAACAAGAAGATGCATTGAAAGCAGTCGCAGCAACCTTGAAAGCTCCTCAACTCAAAGAAGTACCTCACAAGGTGGAAGGCCTTCAAGAGCAACTCCGTCAATTGCAAAAAGAAAATGCAGAATTGAAGGAAAAAGCGGCAGCAGCTGCAGCTGGAGATGTCTTCAAACATGTTCAAGAAGCAAACGGACACCGTTACATTGCTAGCCAAGTTTCTGTTTCAGATGCAGGTGCCCTTCGTACCTTTGCAGATAACTGGAAACAAAAAGACTACTCTGATGTGCTTGTTCTTGTCGCAGCCATCGGTGACAAGGTGAATATCCTTGTAGCCAGCAAGACGAAAGACATCCACGCAGGTAACTTGGTTAAAGAATTGGCTCCAATCGTTGATGGACGTGGTGGTGGTAAACCAGACATGGCCATGGCAGGAGGAAGCAACCAAGCCAAGATCCAAGAATTGTTGGATGCAGTAGCAGGTAAATTATAATCAGTAAGAGGCTGGGACAAAAGTCCTAGCCTCTCATTTGTCTTTGGATTGTAGAGCAAGACGCAGTGGTTGAGTGGACTCTACTACGCTGATTTCATCAGCTTTTAGAGCCCTACTCAACTGTGCGGAGGTGGGACTACGAAATCGAATTCTAACGAATTATAGTAGATTGAATTAAGATGTGAACAAAGAGATTAGGAAAGTCAACTTAATTTCTAGAAG
>NZ_JWAJ01000024.1 GCF_001068775.1 Streptococcus pseudopneumoniae | reverse complement strand
GTGTTGAAATTATCGAAGGACACTTGATGCCAGATCATGTACATATGTTAGTAAGTATTCCACTAAGGATAAGTGTTTCTAGTTTCATGGGTTATTTAAAGGGTAAAAGTGAACTCATGATGTTTGACAAACACGCCAATCTAAAGTACAAGTTGAATCGGCATTTCTGGGCGGAAGGTTATTATGTAAGTACGGTGGGACTCAATGAAGTCACAAT
>NZ_JWAJ01000023.1 GCF_001068775.1 Streptococcus pseudopneumoniae | reverse complement strand
CGATTTCATTTGATAAGAGGCTTGATGCTGTTAGGCTGGCGAGCCAAGGCTAAGACTAGCCTTGGTTTAGCTGACAAAACAGCTTCAAGGGTTCCTCTTGCCAAATGAAATCTCTTATAGGCATAAGAAAACACCTCTGTGTTATACTTGTTAGTCACCACAAACACAAGAAAGACACAGAGATGCAAAATCATTATACTACAAAAGGCAAACATTTGACAATCGATAGCTGTCGCTTAATCGAACGATGGAAAAAGGAAGGGAAATCAAATAGAGAAATTGCCTCTCTACTTG
>NZ_JWAJ01000022.1 GCF_001068775.1 Streptococcus pseudopneumoniae | reverse complement strand
GTTTACTTGATTCATAATTCATAGTTTTATTGTATCATATTTTGTTTCGCAGGAAGTCTATTAGTTTTTTTCAACATTTGTGGTTAAAAAAATAATAGAAGCATAGGTTTTGTTTTAAAGTAAATTAAAAACTGATGTATATGAAAAAAAGTAAATGAGATGATTTTTTCAGTTTGTAGCTTGATAGAATTTTTTCCACAAATCTATTTTTCCAATTTTGAAAGAATAATTCTTAGACAGTTCATGATTGTATCTATTTTAGTTTACTACTTTCAATTTTTGTTTTTAGAAATTTCATTATATAATAAAGTGTATCAAAAAAAGATATATTGATACCATAAATATGTGAATAGATATTGAGGAGAAAATGAATGCAAAAAATAATGTTGATTATCAATCCAACCTCTGGTGGCGAAAAGGCTTTAGATTATAAGGAAAAGTTAGAAAATAAGGCTAAAAAATACTTCGAGCAAGTCGATACCAGAATTACACAAAAAGCGCAAGACGCAACCAACTTCGCCACAGAAGCTTCTCGGGAGCATTATGAGGCAGTTCTCGTATTCGGTGGAGATGGGACCGTCAATGAAGTGATCTCAGGTATCGCTGAAAGAGACTACATTCCGAAACTAGCAATTATACCTGGAGGAACTGGAAATCTGATTACGAAACTTTTAGAAATTAATCAAGATATAGACGGGGCTATTGACGAGCTTGATTTCAATTCTACAAATAAGATTGATATCGGAAAATCAAATGGAAATTATTTTGGTTATATCTTTAGTATTGGTTCACTACCAGAGGCCATCCATAACGTTGGGATAGAGGATAAAACAAAGTTTGGTATGCTAGCCTATGCGGTTAATACTGTAAAGTCTGTCGTGACAGATCAAGAATTTAACATTCAAGTTGAAACAGAAAATGGAAACTATATTGGAGAAGCAAGTCACGTTTTAGTTCTTCTTACCAATTATTTTTCTGACAAAAAAATCTTTGATGAAGACAAGGAGGGTTATGCTAATATTTTGATTTTAAAAGATGCCTCAATTCTTACTAAATTGTCAGTTATTCCTGACTTATTAAAAGGGGATGTCGTTGAAAATGATCACATCGAGTACATAAAAGCTCGTCATATCAAAATCTCTTCAGATTGTGAATTGGAAACGGATGTTGATGGCGACAAATCTGATGACCTACCAGTAGAAATTAAGGTGCTAGGTCAGCATATCGAGGTCTATTCTCAACCGAAAGAATAATCTTATTTACCTTTAACAACAATTTTTTAAACAAAGGAAAGCCTATGAAAATTAAAAAATTAGCAACTGTTGGTCTTTGCTCAACACTTCTTTTGACCTTAGTAGCTTGTAGTCAAACTCAAAAGACTTCTGATAGTACTGCTGAAACTTCAGTGACTCAATCGCAGTCGAATCAGGTTTCTTGGAAAGCCACTTATAGCAATTTGAACAATCAACCGAGTGCAGAAGAAGTTCGGAAAGCCTTGGTTGCACATTTGGATAAAGATAGTGTCGATGCATTTTTCAACCTTGTCAATGATTATAACAATACTGTCGGTTCAGTAGGCTTAACTGGAGATTTTTCTACATTTACCAAAACAGACTATGATGTTGAAAAGATAAGCAATCTTTGGGCACCGAAGAAAGGTGATTTTGTTGGTACCAACTGTCGTATTAACAGTTATTGTTTATTGAAAAATTCTATCGAAATTCCGAAGTTAGAGAAAGATGATTCCCTTTTGTTTGTCGATAATGATGCCATTGATAAGGGAAAAGTCTTTGGTACGGAAGACAAAGATGCTTTTGATATTTTATTCTCAAGAGTCAAGACCGAAGCAACGACAGATGTTAAGGTGCATGCTGCTAAGATGGAACAATTCCTTTCTCAATTCAAGTTTAATGAAAATGCAAGAATGCTCTCCGTAGTAGTGCATGATGACTTGGATGGTCAATCCTTATTTATTGGCCATGTCGGGATACTTGTGCCAAGTGAGGATGGCTATCTCTTTGTCGAAAAGTTAACCTTTGAGGAGCCTTATCAAGCCATCAAATTTGAAACCAAGGAAGATTGCTACAAATATCTAGATACAAAATACGAAAACTATACAGGTGAAGGTCTAGCGAAGCCCTTTATTATGGATAATGATAAGTGGGTTCAACTCTAAAAGTAGTATTTTGGGGATGATTTGCCTAAAGAGTAGGATAAGAAGTTACCAACCGAATGATAGTTAAATTGATATGATTAGAGTAGAGGACACCAAGCATGGATGAACATACATTAAGAGTTGTAAAAATTGATAAGGAAGCTATTTTTGAGCTGCTCTACGAGACTTTTATAGCGCAAGAGCAAGAACTGCTGGACCTGTCGCCAGTAGATCTTATCAATGATTGTGCTATGGATTGGGAAAATGAAGAGTTTATCTTTGCAGCACATCTTCAGGAAAATAGTCTGGGAGAATTGAATCCTCTTCCCAAAGATATTGATATTCAAGAGTTGCTGAAAAAACTACCTGTTACAACAGATTCCGTTCTTGGGAAAGAGAGGATTTATAGAGATTTTTCATTCGACCAATTAAAAAAAATAGTATAATAGTAGTAAATAAAATAGTCATAAGGAGACACAATGGATATTAAAGATTTTACAGAAAAAGAACAAGAAATGATTAAAAAGGGACTAACTTTCTCTAAGCTGAACGATAAGGAAACAGCTGATAAGATTATCGCCTTAATTCCTCAAGATATGATTAAACGGATTCCATTTTTTGTTAGAAAACATGCCATTACACGTACTGTCAAGAGAATCTCGCTTGAGTATCCAGGATTGTACGCTGTAGCTGAACAAGAAGGCCAACTTCCTGAAAAGGAAGCTCAAGAATTGCGCCAAATTCTTACAGATATTTTCCAAGAGAAAATGAACAAGCATAAGATTAAATAAGTTTTGAGATTTAGCAATAAGATGTCGATTGTGCATTAGGAGTTGAGTATGGCTATTGATGGCGTTAAAATCATTGACAGTGATCAAGGGTATGACATTTACAATGAGGTAGTTGGTCGCTATAGAGATGGTGATCATGTGGCCAATATTATCAAGGATATCCTTGATGCTGAGAAAGATTATTGTCAAATAACAGTGACTTCCTATTTTGGAATGAATATTATAGTCTTATCTGTCTAGATGAAAATTATTTGATGACTGATTTTGAACTAGCTGCCCAAGTAGCGTGATGTGAATAAATAGTTTAAGAAAAAGCCTATCGTAGGCTTTTTTCTGTAGATACTATAATAATTTTTTGATAATGTCCTAGGATTCTGATAAAATGGGGTATAAGAAGTTTTAAAATTTTAAATGACAGTTTTTTAAAATTGAAACATTTTGAGAGGTAAAATATGATTACAGGCGAATTAAAGAATAAGATTGATCAGCTTTGGGAAATGCTATGGACAGAGGGGAATGCGAATCCTTTGACCAACATTGAGCAATTGACTTATCTTTTATTTATGAAGGATTTGGACAGAGTTGAACTTGGACGAGAAAATGATGCTGAATTTCTAGGCATTCCCTATGAGGGAATTTTCCCAAAAGATAAACCTGAATATCGTTGGTCAACCTTTAAGAACTTAGGAGATGCGCAAGAAGTTTATCGCCTGATGTCACAAGAGATTTTTCCATTTATTAAGAATCTGAAGGGGGATACTGACGATACAGCTTTTTCACGTTATATGAGGGATGCTATTTTTCAAATCAATAAACCTGCTACCTTACAAAAGGCGATAGCTGCTCTGGATGAGTTACCTACGGATATAAAAGATATTGGTGACATTTACGAGTATCTATTGTCAAAATTATCTCAGGCAGGGGCAAATGGTCAATTTCGTACTCCTCGTCATATCATTGATATGATGGTTGAACTCATGCAACCGACAATTAAGGATATTGTTTCAGATCCTGCCATGGGTTCTGCAGGATTTTTGGTTTCTGCAAGTCGCTACCTAGACCGAAGAAAAGAAGAGTGGCAGACAAATATTGATAGTGTAAAGCATTTCCACAATACCATGTTTCATGGGAATGATACGGATACGACAATGTTGAGACTTGGGGCTATGAACATGATGCTCCATGGGGTTGAAAATCCCCAAATTAGCTATCTGGATTCTCTCTCTCAAGATAACGAAGAAGCTGATAAATATACTCTAGTTTTAGCCAATCCACCTTTCAAAGGTTCTCTTGATTATGATTCAACCTCTGGAGATTTGTTGGCTACGATTAAGACTAAGAAGACAGAGTTACTTTTCCTTGCTCTTTTCTTACGCACTTTGAAGCCAGGTGGACGTGCAGCTGTTATTGTACCGGACGGTGTCCTCTTTGGCTCCTCTAAAGCTCATAAAGGGATTCGTCAGGAAATCGTTGAGCACCATAAACTAGATGCAGTTATTTCGATGCCAAGTGGTGTTTTCAAGCCTTATGCAGGGGTTTCAACTGCTATCCTTATCTTCACTAAGACTGGAAATGGTGGGACGGATAAGGTTTGGTTTTACGATATGAAAGCAGACGGTCTGAGCTTAGATGATAAACGACAACCTATCGAGAACAATGATATTCCAGATATTATTCAACGATTCCATCAATTAGAGAAAGAAGCAGATCGCAAGAGAACAGACCAGTCCTTCTTTGTTCCAGTTGATGAGATTAAGGAAAATGATTTTGATCTGTCCATCAATAAATACAAAGAAATCGAGTATGAAAAAGTTGAGTATGAACCAACAGAAGTCATTTTAAAGAAAATCAATGATCTAGAAAAAGAAATTCAAGCTGGCTTAGCAGAGTTAGAAGAATTACTAAAATAGGGAGATGAACGTATGAAAAAAGTGAAGTTGGGGGAAGTTTGTGAGATAAGAATTGGCAAGACACCAAATCGTTCTCAAACTTTATATTGGGGAGGTGACTATCCTTGGTTATCCATTTCTGATATGAAAGGGAAAATATTATGTACTACAAAGGAAAAAATAACTCAAGAAGCTGTCCAAAAAGAAAAAATGCAAATTGTTTCAAAAGGGACAGTTGTGATGAGTTTTAAGTTATCTATTGGCAAGGTTGGGATTCTTGCTGAAAATATGTACACAAACGAAGCAATAGCTAATTTTGTGGTTAAAAATAATAAGATGCTTTTTAATGAATATCTTTACTATGCACTACAAGGAATAAATTTTGATAGTTTAACAGACAGGGCTGTGATGGGTAAAACGTTAAACAAGGCAAAGTTGAATAACTTGTCTATTGTATACAACGAGCCTTTTATGCAACAGCAAATTGTTTTGAGATTAGATGGTGTTAATAAATTAATTGAATCTCGTAAACAACAACTATCTGAATTATCAAAACTCGTCAAATCCCGATTTAACGAGATGTTTGAAGATTATCCTGACTCAGTATTCTTAGATACATATATA
>NZ_JWAJ01000021.1 GCF_001068775.1 Streptococcus pseudopneumoniae | reverse complement strand
AATTGTGATTTGTCAACCTGAGCCACAAAGTCTGCGAACTCGTTTTGTAGGGAAAGAGGGGGGAGGGGGACTCTAATTTGTAAAAATTTTGATTTCGAAATATTTTTCATACTCCCACTAGTTCCAGAGGAAATTCTCTTAATTTTTAATTTTGTTTTCTCATTTGTAATAAGCTTCCATAAGAAAACTGGATTTACTCGATCATTCAGAATAACCTTCCATAATCTATCTGGCAAATATATATTATCACTATTGATAGCCCAAACATACCCAGCAGCCCCAACTAGTTCAGAAGTGTTCATACGACTAATAATTACATCCCCTATTTCAACTTTATGTTCATCTAAGGGAATATAGTCAATTGGTAAATTTTTTACTTCAGAGGAATTAAAATAATCGTACGATACAGCTCCTGTTTTTAATACTTTATTCTTATTATTTTCCTCACCAGCTAAACTTTTACCTGCTCTCAGTTCTTTTATATATGTATCTAAGAATACTGAGTCAGGATAATCTTCAAACATCTCGTTAAATCGGGATTT
>NZ_JWAJ01000020.1 GCF_001068775.1 Streptococcus pseudopneumoniae | reverse complement strand
CTGGCTGGTAATTTGGGCTTATAGCCCTGGGGCAAACCACCCGTTAGACGGGTGGTTATGATTATTTCTTTATTAAAATTTCACTAAAAAAGGTCTATACCATTTACAAATTGTTTTGAAAAGTTTATAATGTAATTGACATAATAAATAGTAGAATATTTTCTTAAGGAGGTTTTCATTATGCCTAAATATATTAAAGCTGATCAATTTTTCTATCCACATGGTATTCGTCGCGGTGGTTATTTGGAACTTATTGATGGCAAGTTTGGTAAGCACGTTGAAGAGATTTCGGATGATGCAGAAATTTTAGACTACTCTGGTTACAGCATTGCACCGGGTCTAGTTGATACACACATTCACGGTTTTGGTGGTGTCGATGTTATGGATAATAATATCGAAGGTACACTTCATACGATGAGTGAAGGCCTTCTTAGCACAGGTGTTACTAGTTTCTTACCAACTACACTAACTTCATCATACGAACAATTGCTGGCTGTTACTGAAAACATTGGTGCACGCTATCAAGAAGCATCTGGTGCTAAGATTCGTGGTATTTATTTTGAAGGACCTTACTTCACCGAAGAATTTAAGGGGGCTCAAAATCCTGCCTATATGAAAGATCCACGTATGGATGAATTCCGCGCTTGGCAAAAGGCTGCTAATGGTCTTCTTAATAAAATTGCTCTTGCACCTGAACGTGATGGTGTTGAGGATTTTGTACGTACAATTACTGGTGAAGGTGTAACTGTTGCTCTTGGTCACTCTAATGCTACCTTTGATGAAGCAAAAAAAGCTGTTGATGCTGGAGCTAGTGTATGGGTTCACGCCTATAATGGAATGCGTGGTTTAACACACCGCGAACTTGGTATGGTTGGTGCTATGTATGAGTTGCCACACACTTATGCAGAATTGATTTGTGATGGTCATCACGTTGATCCTAAGGCTTGCGAAATTCTTCTTAAACAAAAAGGAACTGAAAATATTGCCCTTATCACTGACTGTATGACAGCAGGTGGTTTGCAAGATGGCGATTATATGTTAGGTGAATTTCCAGTTGTAGTTGCAAATGGGACTGCTCGCCTTAAATCTACAGGTAACTTGGCAGGTTCCATTCTCAAACTTAAAGATGGTTTGAAAAATGTTGTTGAGTGGGGAATTGCAAATTCTCATGAAGCAGTCATGATGGCTAGTCTGAATCCAGCTAAATCAGTTCATATCGATGACGTCTGTGGACAAATTCGTGAAGGCTATGATGCTGACTTTATCGTGCTAGATAAAGATTTGGAATTAGTAGCAACTTATCTAGATGGAGAAAAACGCTATCAAGCATAATCTAAAAAGTAGAAACGACTTTAGTTTCTACTTTTTTTAATAAATTTGTGAGCTCTTTCACATATCACTTGATTTTTATGTTGAAAAGGCTTACAATTGTGATATAAACAATACAAATAAAAAAGCGGAGGATTGCTTATGAAAGCTTATACTTACGTTAAACCCGGCCTTGCGTCATTTGTTGATGTTGACAAACCAGTTATTCGCAAGCCAACAGATGCTATTGTGCGTATCGTTAAGACTACTATTTGTGGTACAGACCTTCATATTATTAAAGGAGATGTTCCTGCTTGTAAGAGTGGAACTATCCTAGGGCATGAAGGAATTGGTATTGTAGAGGAAGTCGGAGCAGGAGTTTCAAACTTCAAAAAGGGTGATAAGGTTTTAATTTCTTGCGTTTGTGCATGTGGCAAGTGTTACTATTGTAAAAAAGGAATCTATGCTCACTGTGAAGACGAAGGTGGATGGATTTTTGGACATTTGATCGACGGTATGCAAGCAGAATATCTTCGTGTGCCTCATGCTGATAATACTCTTTATCATACTCCATCTGACTTGTCTGATGAAGCCTTAGTTATGTTATCTGATATCTTGCCAACTGGCTATGAAATTGGTGTCTTAAAAGGGAAAGTTGAGCCTGGCTGTAGTGTAGCCATCGTTGGTTCAGGGCCAGTTGGATTGGCAGCTCTTTTGACGGCACAATTCTATTCACCAGCTAAATTGATTATGGTGGACCTAGACGATAACCGCTTGGATACTGCAGTTTCTTTCGGTGCTACTCATAAGATTAATTCTTCAGACCCTGAAAAAGCAATTCAAGAAATTTATGATTTAACAGATGGTAGAGGTGTGGATGTTGCTATAGAAGCTGTTGGTATTCCTGCAACGTTTGATCTCTGCCAAAAGATTATCGGTGTAGATGGGACAGTAGCCAACTGTGGTGTGCATGGTAGACCAGTTCAGTTTGATTTGGACACTCTTTGGATTCGTAACATTAATGTTACTACTGGATTGGTTTCTACCAATACAACTCCTCAGCTTTTGAAAGCCTTAGAAAGTCATAAAATTGAACCTGAAAAATTGGTAACTCATTATTTCAAACTTAGTGAAATAGAAAAGGCCTATGAAGTATTTAGTAAGGCCGACGATCATCATGCGATTAAAGTGATCATTGAAAACGATATTTCAGAAGGTTAATCTTGTTTTTAAATCCAGTTATTCGTTTTTGAATAGCTGGATTTTTTGAAAATGTTATATAATTCGTGAAAATGAGCAAAATTCTTTCATTGTTCTTAAAATTTCGCTATAATATACGGTACAAAGGAAGTTAAACTATGTATCGAGTTATAAAAATGTACGGAGATTTTGAACCGTGGTGGTTTATAGAAGGCTGGGAAGACGACGTCATTGCGAGCAAAAAATTTGATAACTATTATGACGCCTTGAAATATTATAAGTCTTGTTGGTTTGAGTTAGAAAAGGAGATTCCCCTTTACAAAAGTAGAGGAGACTTGATGACTATTTTTTGGGATCCAGAAGATAAACGCTGGTGTGAAGAATGCGATGAATTTCTTCAGCAATATCATTCCTTGGCTTTGTTGGAAGATGGGCAAGTCATTCCAGATGAAAAATTTAGACCTGGCTATGAAAAACAAACAGGGCTTGAGGTGCACCGAACCTGCCGTATCAAAAACGAAGGGACAACTTTTTAAGGAAGTTGTTCTTTTTTTGTATTTTCTTCGAATAATAACAGTAAGGAGGAAGATATGGTACAAGCACTTGCACAAGGATTGATTACACTGGCCAAAAAAGAAGGAGCTCAAGACATCTATTTTGTTCCTAAAAATCTGATCTATGAGCTACATATGCGAATTGGAGACGAGAGGCGATTTGTTGATAGTTATGACTTTGAAAAGTTGGGCGCAGTTATTAGTCATTTTAAGTTTATTGCGGGGATGAATGTTGGAGAAAAGCGTCGTAGTCAGCTTGGGTCCTGTGATTATCAGCATGATGGCAAGGTTTCTTCACTACGCTTATCGACGGTAGGAGATTATCGTGGTCATGAGAGTCTAGTTATTCGCCTTTTGCACGATGAAGAACAAGAGTTGCGCTTCTGGTTTCAAGACCTTAAGGAATTAGAAAAGGGCTTTAGGCAACGCGGCCTTTATCTATTTGCAGGACCTGTAGGAAGTGGTAAAACTACCTTAATGCATGAATTAGCTAAGTCATTGTTTAAGGGACAACAAGTCATGTCCATTGAGGACCCAGTCGAGATTAAGCAAGAAGAGATGCTACAATTACAACTCAATGAAGCTATTGGACTGAGCTATGAAAACTTGATAAAACTTTCTTTGCGGCACCGCCCAGATCTTTTGATTATTGGGGAAATTCGGGATAGAGAAACAGCCCGTGCAGTTGTACGAGCGAGTTTAACGGGAGCTACAGTGTTTTCGACCATACATGCAAAGAGTATTCGTGGGGTCTATGAGCGTCTTTTAGAACTTGGCGTCAGTGAAGATGAACTCGCAGTTGTTTTACAAGGCGTATGCTACCAGAGACTAATCGGGGGAGGAGGAATTATTGATTTTGCAAACCAAAATTATTCAGAACACCAGGCAGAAAACTGGAATGAGCAAATTGACCAACTTTTTAAAAATGGACATATCACTGCCCTTCAAGCTGAAACGGAGAAAATTGGCTACCAGTAAGCAGAAGAAAATTATCACTCTCTTTAACAATTTGTTTTCGAGTGGTTTTCACTTGGTAGAAATTATTTCCTTTCTTGATAGAAGTCTTTTGTTGGAGAAGGAATATGTAACTCAGATGTGCCTAGGACTCTCGCAAGGGAAATCTTTCTCGGAAATGATGGGGAATTTAGGTTTTTCGAGTGCAATTGTCACGCAGCTTTCGCTGGCTGAAGTTCATGGGAATCTCCATTTGAGCTTGCGGAAAATTGAAGAATATCTGGATAATCTAGCCAAGGTAAAAAAGAAGTTAATTGAAGTTGCGACCTATCCACTTATTTTGCTAGCTTTTTTACTGTTAATTATGCTAGGATTGCGGAATTATCTCTTGCCCCAACTGGATAGTAGTAACATAGCTACCTTAGTGATTAGTAACCTGCCACAGATTTTTCTCGGACTTACTCTGGCACTAAGTCTTGTATCTTTAACAGGACTGATATTCTACAGAAAATCTAAGAAGATACAAGTCTTTTCTTATCTGGCTAGAATCCCCTTTTTAGGTGTATTTGTTCAGTATTATCTAACTGCCTATTATGCTCGGGAATGGGGAAATATGATTGGACAAGGTTTAGAGTTGGCACAGATTTTCCAGATGATGCAGGAGCAAGGAGATCCTCTTTTTAAGGAAATTGGATACGATTTAGATCAATCTTTGCAAAATGGGCATGAATTTTCGAAAGTTGTGCAAGATTATCCTTTCTTTAGAAAGGAGTTGGGATTAATCATTGAATATGGAGAAGTTAAATCCAAGTTGGGAAGTGAATTGGAAATCTATGCGGAAAAAACCTGGGAATCCTTCTTTACCCGAGTTAATCGGACCATGAACCTTGTTCAACCACTGGTCTTTATTTTTGTAGCCCTGCTAATCGTTTTATTGTATGCAGCTATGTTGCTGCCAATGTATCAAAATATGGAGGTAAATTTTTAGATGAAAAAGATGTTGATGAAATTAAAAGAAGCTAAGGCAAAAGCTTTCACACTGGTAGAAATGTTGGTGGTGTTGCTTATCATTAGCGTCCTACTCTTACTGTTTGTGCCAAATCTTACTAAGCAAAAGGATGCAGTGAATGACAAGGGTAAAGCAGCTGTCGTCAAGGTGGTAGAAAGTCAAGCAGAACTCTATAGCTTGGAGAAAAATGAGCGTGCAAGCCTAAGCAAGCTAGAGGCAGATGGACGTATCACTGTTGAGCAAGTAAAAGCCTACAAAGAATATCATGATAAACAAAACAAGAGTCAGTCAGTTGAGGATTAGGGCTTTTACCATGTTGGAAAGTTTATTAGTTTTAGGAATAGCTAGTATGTTAGCCTTGGGCTTGTCAAGTTCAGTTCAGTCCACTTTTGCGGCTGTGGAAGAGCAAATTTTCTTTATGGAGTTTGAGGAACTTTATCGAGAAACCCAGAAGCGAAGTCTGGCTAGTCAGCAGAAGATCAACTTAATGTTAGAAGAGAGAAGTATTGGGAATGGCTATCAGAAATTAGCCATTCCTAAAGGGATTCAACTGCAGTCCACTCAGTCAATCACTTTTGATAAGGCTGGAGGGAATTCGTCTCTAGCTAGCGTGAGATTTCAAACAAGGAAAGAAGTGGTTCGCTACCAACTATATCTAGGAAATGGAAAGATTAAACGTATTCAAGAAGCAAAAAACTAAGGCGGTTATTTTACTAGAGGCAGTGATTTCGCTAGCCATTTTTGCAAGTATTGCAACCCTCTTGCTGGGACAAATTCAAGAAAGTAGAAAAAGAGAAGTAGAACTTCTAAAACAGGAAGAAGTTTTGCGAGTGGCTCGTATGGCTTTGCAGACTGGACAAAAGCAGTTAACTGTCAATGGCCTTACGGTTCATGTTGTCTCGAATGAGCGAGGTTTGGAGGTATACCATGGAACGGAGAAATTATTGGCGATTGAGGAAAAGTAAAGCTAGAGCTTTTACTCTTTTAGAATCCCTGGTTGCTCTTATTGTGATTAGTGGGAGTTTACTTCTTTTTCAAGCTATGAGCCGACTCTTGGTTTCAGAAGTTCGCTATCAGCAGAGAAGTGAGCAGAAGGAATGGCTCTTATTTGTAGATCAGCTGGAAGCGGAGCTGAATCGAGCCCAGTTTGAAAAAGTTGAGAATGATAGGCTTTACCTCAAACAAGATGGTAAACCTATTTCCATGGGTAAATCAAGGTCAGATGATTTTCGGAAAACAGATGCTAGTGGACGTGGCTATCAACCCATGGTCTACGGTCTGAAATCAGCACATATTTACCAAAAAGGGCAAAATGTTCATTTCAATTTTCAGTTTGAAAAGGGACTAGAGAGGGAGTTTATCTATCGTGTTGAAAAAGAAAAAAGTTAGAGCAGGCGTTCTTCTTTACGCTGTCACTATTGCTGGAATTTTTAGTCTCTTATTGCAGTTTTATCTGAATCGGCAAGTAGCTCATCATCAGGATTATGCACTGAACAAAGAAAAACTTCTTGCATTTGCAATTGTTAAGAGGACCTATGAAAAAGCTAGTTCGGAGAGTGGTCAGCTGTCATTTAATGCAGGAAAGGCAACTTATCGTAGTGACGAAAAGAGCTTCATAGCGATTGTTGACACTGGGAAAAATCAATTTGAATTTCGTTTTCCACCTTTGAAAAAGACCGACGACAAGACGAAGAAAACAGAAAAAAAGTCAAAAGAAGAAAGCGAGAAGAAAAAAGAAGAACAGGTAAAAAATGAGACCACCGAGGCATCTAAAGATGATCCTTCTAAGAATGATAAGACATAGATTATCAGATTTGTAAAATCTAGTTTAAGTGGTGATGTTGGACTCAGTGGGTTAGGACGAGGTTTTTGCTTGAAATCATGCTATAATAGATACATATGGAGGACGGAAAATGGCAAGTGTAAAATTGTATCTAGTGCGTCATGGGAAAACAATGTTTAATACGATTGGGCGTGCTCAAGGTTGGAGTGATACTCCACTAACAACTGAAGGTGAGCGAGGTATTCACGAATTGGGAATTGGTTTGCGTGAGTCTGGCTTAAAGTTTGAGCGTGCTTATTCAAGCGACTCTGGGCGGACTATTCAGACTATGGGAATTATCCTTGAGGAACTAGGTTTAACAGGGCAAATTCCTTATCGTATGGATAAGCGAATCCGTGAATGGTGCTTTGGTAGTTTTGATGGTGCTTATGATGGAGACCTTTTTATGGGGATCATTCCTCGTATTTTTAATGTCGATCATGTGCATCGTTTATCCTACGCGGAGCTAGCTGAAGGCTTGGTAGAAGTGGATACAGCAGGCTGGGCTGAAGGCTGGGAAAAACTAAGTGGTCGTATCTGGGAGGGTTTTGAAGCCATTGCAAAGGAAATGGAAGCTAATGGAGGAGGAAATGCCCTCGTAGTCAGCCATGGAATGACTATTGGAACCATTGTTTATTTAATCAACGGAATGCATCCGCATGGCCTTGATAATGGAAGTGTGACGATTCTCGAGTACCAAGATGGTCAGTTCTCGGTCAAGATTGTTGGGGACCGTAGCTACCGTGAAATTGGACGAATTAAGCTAGACGAGCAAGCTAGTTCAGAACAATAAAATTTAGAAGAATTTTTAAAGGATTGATAGAATGCTAATGTCGTGCTTGCACAAGCTTCTGAGAGCTGAGTGCTTTGACAATAGCATTCTTTTTTGTTAGAATAGTATCAACATAAAAGCATAAGAAGGGACTGACAGAACTGTCGTCCCCTTTTGTCTATCTTATAAGGGGGAAATATGCTGTTTCAGAAAATAAAAGCCTATAAATGGCAGGCCCTGGCTTCCTTGGTTATGACAGGTCTAATGGTAACGAGTTCACTCTTGCAACCACGTTATTTGCAGGAGGTTTTAGAGGCACTGCTAACGGGTGATAACGAAGCTATTTATCATATTGGTTTTTGGTTAATCCTTGTTGCCTTGATTGGTTTGATTGCAGGTGGGATCAATGTAGTGTTAGCAGCTTACATTGCTCAAGGAGTTTCGTCTGACTTGCGTGAAGATGCCTTTCGTAAGATTCAAACTTTTTCATACGCCAATATTGAGAAGTTTAATGCCGGGAACCTCGTTGTGCGTATGACCAACGATATCAACCAGATTCAAAACGTCGTTATGATGACCTTCCAAATCCTCTTTCGACTACCTATTTTATTTATTGGTTCCTTTATATTAGCCGTTGTCACTCTACCTTCGTTGTGGTGGGTGCTGGTTCTTATGGTCGTTTTGATCGTCGCCATGACAGGTCTTATGATGGGGATGATGGGACCTCGATTTGCAAAATTCCAGACCTTATTGGAGCGTATCAATGCCATTGCCAAAGAAAATTTACGTGGTGTGCGCGTGGTTAAGTCTTTTGTTCGAGAAAAAGACCAGTTTGCTAAATTTACGCAGGTATCCGATGAATTACTGAGTGAAAACCTTTATATCGGTTATGCCTTTTCTGTTATGCAACCTGCAATGATGTTGATTTCTTACGGGGCTGTTTTTCTCTCAATCTGGCTTGTAGCCGGTATGGCAGAGTCAGATCCATCGGTAGTTGGTTCCATTGCTTCCTTTGTGAACTATCTGAGTCAGATTATCTTTACCATCGTCATGGTTGGATTTTTGGGGAATTCAGTCACTCGTGCCATGATTTCCTTCCGTCGTATTCGTGAAATCCTGGATACAGAACCGGCTATGACCTTCAAGGATGTGGAAGATGAAGAATTGGAAGGAAGTCTCAGTTTTGAAAATGTGACCTTCACCTATCCAAATGATGCAGAACCTATCCTAAAAGATGTATCCTTTGATATCGCAGCTGGTGAGATGGTTGGGGTTGTTGGAGCAACTGGTGCAGGGAAATCAACCTTGGCTCAGTTGATTCCACGACTGTTTGATCCTCAGCAAGGTTCGATCAAAATTGGCGGAAAGGACATTCGTACAGTTAGTGAAGGGACACTTCGCAAAACAGTTTCTATCGTCTTACAGAGAGCCATTCTTTTTAGTGGAACCATCGCAGATAACCTCAGACAAGGAAAGGGAGATGCGACAGTTTCAGAAATGGAACGCGCAGCTCGCATCGCCCAGGCGAGTGAATTTATTAGTCGTATGGACTTAGCCTTTGAAAGTCCGGTTGAAGAACGTGGGACCAACTTTTCTGGTGGACAAAAACAAAGAATGTCCATTGCGCGTGGGATTGTCAGCAATCCTCGTATCTTGATTTTTGATGATTCAACCTCTGCCCTTGATGCCAAGTCAGAGCGCTTGGTTCAAGAGGCTCTTAACAAGGATTTGAAGGGGACGACTACGATTATCATCGCGCAAAAGATTAGCTCTGTTGTTCATGCTGATAAAATTTTAGTGCTTGACCAAGGTCGCTTGATTGGTCAAGGTAAACATGCTGACTTGGTTGCAACAAACCCAGTCTATCGTGAAATTTACGAAACGCAAAAAGGAAAGGAGGAGTAGGATGAAGACATTTGAATTTTTTTGGAACTATTTTAAAGTTTACAAGACATCCTTTATCGTTGTCATTACTATGATTATCATTGCAACGGTAGCCCAAGCCCTCTTTCCAGTATTTGCAGGTCAAACAGTCACAGAGCTGGCTAACTTGGTTATAGCCTATCAAAATGGTAACCCAGATATGGTTTGGCAAAGTCTATTAGGACTCTTGATTAATCTTGCTTATATTTTGATTGTGCTCGTGGTGTCGAGTCTTATCTATATGGTTTTGATGAGCCGTATTATTGCCGAATCGACAAATGAGATGCGTAAGGGACTTTTTGGCAAGCTTTCTCGCTTGACTGTTTCCTTCTTTGACCGCCATCAAGATGGTGATATCCTGTCACGTTTTACCAGTGATTTGGATAATATTCTCCAAGCTTTCAACGAAAGTTTAGTGTCTGTCATGACAAATATTGCCCTTTTTATTGGCTTGCTGATTGTCATGTTCGTAAAAAATGTCACCTTGGCTTTAATCACAATTGCCAGCACTCCAATAGCTGTTATCATGGTCTTCTTTATCTTAAAGCTAGCACGAAAATACACCAACCTCCAACAAAAAGAAGTTGGGAAACTCAATGCTTATATGGATGAGAGTATCTCTGGACAAAAAGCCGTTATTGTTCAAGGTATCCAAGAAGATGTGATTGCAGGTTTTGTTGAGCAAAATGAGCGTGTTCGAAAGGCCACTTTCAAGGGAAGAATGTTTTCAGGGATTCTCTTTCCTGTTATGAACGGGATGAGTTTGGTCAATACAGCAGTAGTTATTTTTATCGGTTCAGCTGTTTTACTGAATGATCAGAATATCGAGACAGCAACTGCTCTGGGTTTGATTGTCATGTTTACCCAGTTTTCTCAGCAATATTACCAACCCATTATCCAATTAGCGGCGAGCTGGGGAAGTTTGCAACTGGCCTTTACAGGTGCAGAACGTATCCAAGAAATGTTTGATGCAGAAGAAGAAATTCGTCCTCAAGATGCTCCAGTCTTCACAGAATTGCGAGAGGGTGTGGAGATTTGTAACGTGGACTTCTCCTACCTTCCAGGTAAACCGATTCTGAAAGATGTCAGCATTTCAGCTCCAAAAGGAAAAATGATTGCGGTAGTTGGTCCGACAGGTTCAGGGAAAACAACTATCATGAACTTGATCAATCGTTTTTATGATGTGGATGCAGGTAGTATCAGCTTTGATGGCAGAGATATCCGAGAATTTGATTTGGATAGTTTGCGAAGCAAGGTGGGAATTGTCCTACAGGATTCTGTTTTGTTTAGCGGAACTATTCGTGACAATATTCGATTTGGAGTACCAGATGCCAGTCAGGAGATGGTAGAAGCAGCTGCTAAGGCTACGCATATCCATGAATATATCGAAAGTCTACCAGATAAGTACGATACTCTGATTAATGATGACCAGAGCGTCTTCTCAACCGGTCAGAAGCAGTTGATTTCCATCGCTCGAACCTTAATGACGGATCCCCAGGTCTTAATCTTGGATGAGGCAACATCAAACGTGGATACTGTAACAGAGAGCAAGATTCAAAATGCTATGGAGGCAATTGTGGCAGGAAGAACGAGCTTTGTGATTGCCCATCGCTTGAAAACTATTCTCAATGCCGATCAGATTATTGTCCTTAAGGATGGTGAGGTTATCGAACAAGGAAATCATCACGAATTACTCAAGCTTGGAGGCTTTTACTCCGAACTGTACCATAATCAATTTGTCTTTGAATAAGCAAAAAAGTTGTCCTAATTTTGGGCAACTTTTTCTGATAAAAAAATTTTATCACGGACTTAAAAAATACATATTAGACAGGAGTGGGCAAGGATGATAAGATAAGATTATCAATAGAAAAGGAAAGGAAATCAGTGATGGCAAGAACAGTTGTTGGAGTAGCGGCAAACCTATGTCCTGTGGACGCAGAAGGAAAAAATATTCATTCATCAGTCTCTTGTAAATTTGCTGAGAGTATTCGTCAGGTTGGCGGACTTCCTTTGGTCATCCCAGTTGGTGATGAGTCGGTGGTCCATGACTATGTAGAAATGATTGATAAGCTCATCTTGACTGGGGGGCAAAATGTCCATCCTCAGTTTTATGGTGAGGAAAAAACAATTGATAGCGACGACTATAACCTAACTCGCGACGAGTTTGAGCTAGCTCTTCTACAAGAGGCCCTACGTCAGAATAAGCCAATCTTAGCCATTTGCCGTGGTGTCCAGCTAGTTAACGTTGCCTTTGGCGGTACGCTCAATCAGGAGATTGAAGGTCATTGGCAAGGTTTGCCTTTTGGGACTTCACATTCTATTGAGACAGTGGATGGCAGTGTAGTGTCTAAATTATTTGGTAAAGAAAGTCAGGTTAACTCAGTACATCGTCAGAGTATTAAAGACTTGGCACCCAATTTCCGCGTGACGGCTGTGGATCCACGTGATCAAACTGTTGAAGCAATCGAATCTATTGATGAGCACCGTATTATTGGTCTCCAGTGGCATCCAGAATTTTTGGTCAATGAAGAAGATGGCAACTTAGAATTATTTGAGTATTTATTGAATGAATTATAACGACTGGAAACCTAGTCGTTTTTTTGTCTTATTTCGTTCAAATTTTAATATTGTAACATTTTTTACGCAAATGTTTAAATTATGATAAAATTTGGAAAAATTCAGTATAAAAACTTGAAAAAATCTAAGGTAAGGGTTATGATAGAAGAGAAGAAATTTTGGAGGAATATTATGTCACATATTAAATTTGATTATTCAAAAGTATTAGATAAATTTGTTGCACCACATGAACTAGATTATATGCAGCCTCAAGTGACTGCAGCAGATTCTGCTCTGCGAAATGGTACAGGTCCTGGGGCAGAAATGACTGGCTGGTTGAACTTACCTGAAGAATATGACAAAGATGAATTTGCTCGTATTCAAAAGGCTGCTGCTAAAATCCAATCTGATAGTGAGGTATTGATCGTAATCGGTATTGGTGGTTCCTATTTAGGAGCTCGTGCAGCTATTGATTTCTTGAATAATTCATTTGTAAACTTGCAAAGAAAGGAAGAACGCAAGGCACCTCAGATCCTCTATGCTGGAAACTCTATCTCTTCAAGCTATTTGGCTGATTTGGTAGACTATGTATCAGACAAAGATTTCTCAGTAAACGTGATTTCTAAATCAGGTACAACAACTGAACCGGCTATTGCTTTCCGTGTCTTCAAAGAACTCTTGGTTAAGAAGTACGGTCAAGAAGAAGCTAACCAACGTATCTACGCAACTACAGACCGCGCTAAAGGTGCAGTTAAGGTTGAAGCAGATGCTAATGGCTGGGATACTTTTGTAGTGCCTGATAGTGTAGGTGGTCGTTTTACAGTATTGACAGCAGTGGGGCTCTTGCCAATCGCAGCTGCAGGAGCTGATATCAGCAAGTTAATGGAAGGAGCAAATGCTGCTCGCAAGGCTTATGCTTCTGATAAGTTGGCTGAAAATGAAGCATATCAATATGCAGTTGTACGCAATATCTTGTACCGTAAAGGTTATCTGACAGAAGTTCTAGCTAACTATGAACCATCTCTGCAATACTTCTCTGAGTGGTGGAAGCAACTGGCTGGTGAGTCAGAAGGGAAAGACCAAAAAGGGATTTATCCAACTTCAGCTAACTTCTCAACAGACTTGCACTCTCTGGGACAATTTATCCAGGAAGGTACCCGTATCCTCTTTGAAACAGTTATCCGTGTAGATAAACCTCGCAAAAATGTGCTGATTCCTGAATTGGCAGAAGACTTGGACGGTCTTGGCTACTTGCAAGGAAAAGATGTTGATTTTGTCAATAAAAAAGCTACAGATGGAGTGCTGTTAGCACACACTGATGGTGGAGTTCCAAATATGTTTGTGACACTGCCTGAGCAAGATGAGTTCACTTTGGGCTACACTATTTACTTCTTTGAGTTGGCTATTGCTCTTTCTGGCTACCTGAATGGTATCAATCCATTTGACCAGCCTGGAGTTGAAGCTTATAAGAAAAACATGTTTGCTCTTCTTGGGAAACCAGGCTTTGAAGAGCTGGGTGCTGAGTTGAATGCACGCCTTTGATTCTCATATGCTTTGAGTTCATTTAGAATATAAAAAGATCCACAAGTTCATTTCTTGTGGATTTTTAGTACAAGCCTCTTAATTAGTTTATTATTTTTTTTAAAAGTGTAAAAAAGAGTGTCTTAATTCTTTTATGAAAGCGCTGTATAATTGCCTTGTAAATAAAATTTGAGAGGTATCAAAATGAATGATTGGTTAAACATAAAAGGCAAAACAGTTCTTGTGACTGGCGCGTCATCTGGGATCGGTAAGGCAATCGTTGAAGAATTGCTGGAATTAGGAGTCAATGTAGCGAATTTTGATCTTAGCGACAACGATTTGCGTCACCCGAATCTATTATTTGTAAAAGTTGATGTAACTTCTCGCTCTGAAGTAGAAGAGGGTGTTGCCAAAATAGTTGAAAGATTTGGCAATATTGATGCGGTAGTCAATAATGCAGGGATTAATGTTCCCAGATTATTAATTGATGCAGAAAATCCTAAAGGTCCTTACGAGTTAGACGATGAAACGTTTGAAAAAGTAACAATGATTAATCAAAAAGGTTTGTATTTGGTTAGTCAGGCAGTAGGACGTATTTTAGTGAAAAATAGAAAAGGTGTAATTGTGAACATGGCTTCAGAAGCAGGTTTGGAAGGTTCTGAAGGACAAAGTGCCTATGCTGCAACAAAAGCAGCAGTCTATAGTTACACTCGTTCATGGGCGAAAGAGCTGGGTAAGCATGGTGTACGTGTGGTTGGAATTGCTCCAGGAATTATGGAAGCTACGGGGCTTCGAACTCTTTCTTATGAGGAAGCTCTTGCTTATACCCGTGGAAAGACGGTAGAAGATATTCGAGCTGGTTATGCTTCAACTTCAACAACTCCTTTGGGACGAAGTGGTAAACTACGGGAAGTAGCTGATCTTGTAGCATTCTATATTTCAGATCGTTCTAGCTATATAACTGGAGTCACTACAAATATTGCTGGAGGGAAAACTCGCGGTTAAAAAAATGAAGGTGAGGAAGAGAGTTGACCTTAGTAAATCGATGGTATAACATTTTAGAAAAAATGGTCTCACAGCCAACTTATTCCTTGGTAGATATGCGCTCAGAGCTGGATATTAGTATGCAAACCTTGCAAAAGAGTATCCAACAATTAAATGATGTTTTGGCTCCTAATATCCAGATTATCTCACAAGATGATAAGTTAATGTTAGAAGTGTATGACTATACAGAGTTGGAAAGGATTTTATCTGGTAGTTTAAAACAGGAGAGTGACTTCAATTCTTCCAGTAAAAGAATTGCCTATTTACTAAAACGTTTAATTAAGTCAAACTCCCCTCTTCTTATTGACGACTTGGCTGAGGAAGCAGGTGTTAGTAGAAGTACCCTTAATAAGGATTTAAAACAAGTAAAATCTTTGGCAGAGAGTTACTCTATCACTATTTCAGGAAAGCCCAACCGTGGGCTGGAGGTCTTGGGGGACGAGCTGAATTTGCGCTTGCTCTATATTCACCAAGTGGCCCCTTACTTTGAAGGAAGGACACTCACCGAGGCAACATCTTCTTTTCTGGAGACGCTACTCCAGGAGTATAAAATCCCGAAAGAAACAAAGGAACTCCTTCGAAAGACCATTTCAATTATGGTGGAGCGTATTTATGCATCTAGGGTGTTGAGTTGCCCTATTCCTTACTATAGGAATGATTTAACAGAGACACCTTTGGTTGAAAAATTAATCTATCATATTGAGATGACTTATAAGATTTCCCTCAGTCAGTTTGAAATAGACTTTTTGTGTTTTCCGTTTAATATCCGTTTTATTGACACTTTAAGCAAGCCGTCTTATCAATCTGAACAGCTTGCAAACATTTTTCAAGGGATTGTCAAGAAAGTCAAAGAAACAATGTTGGTTAACTTTGATGATGAAGAATTATTTGAAGAAATCAAGTCTCATCTAGGCCCCTTAATCAATCGACTGATTTTCCATGTGCAAGCTAATGATATATTCCATGGCGAGGTTCAAACTCAATATCCTTTTGCTTTTGAAATGGCGAAAATTGCTGGAGAAGAACTGTCTGCAATTTTTGGTTCTGAATTGGAATTATCTGAAATCGGATATCTGGCTTTGTATTTTGAAATGATTTTAAGAAAGCAAAACTCTGTTGTAAATGGTTCTCGCAAGCAGATAGCAGTAGTTTGCACAACAGGAAGAGGAACTGCTGCGATGATTATTCAGCAACTCAGACGAATCCTTGGAAATGATGTAGACATTACTCAGTATTCTGAAGAGGATTTTAATCTGGATTTGAATCAGGACTATTTCGCGATTTTTACGACAGTTCCTCTAAAATATAAAGATTCTAAATCTCCAGTCATTCAAGTTAATCATCTTTTTGATGATCAATGGCTGCGGGAAGAATGGCAGAGGGCCAATGCTTTTCATCAAAAAAATCTAGAAACAGTCAGCTTACGTTTTCTTCGGTTGAGTCCCCAAAAAACCTATCAGCAATACTTGCTAAATATGGTTGCAGAGTTAGAGAAACTTCAGATGATTGATGAAGGTTTTAGAAATCGGATAATTGATAGGGAGAAAAAACAATCAACCATTTTTGGCGGAGGAATTGCTTTTCCCCATACAATTAACCAAGGTTATGCAAAAACTATTTTAATGTTTGGAAAACTAGAAGAGCCTTATCAAAAAGGAGATGATTGGATTGAATTTATCTTTCTAGTCGCTATACCCTCAGAAATTGAAAGAAAAATGGAAAGTGAATTGCTGGAATTGTATGACGACATTTTTCGAATTGCAGGAGAGCCTTCTCTAAAAGAAGCATTGAGGGCTGTAGAAACAGAGACAGAATTTCTATCATTTTCTAAGAGCAAAGGAGTATTTTAATGAATTCGCTAATAATTTTCGCTGTATTTGTCATGGCAGCTTATATATTTCAAATGTTCCTCGGCTGGCAGCAACTCAAAGACTTCAATAAGACCTATACGATGCTCCGGAAACTGGGGCGCGTAGCGATTGGCAGAAAATCCGGAAGAATCAAATCCGGTACGATTGTCATGTTCGCGGTTGATGAAAACGGTCGGGTTCTTAAAGCTAGCAAAATGCAAGGAGTCACAATCTTAGCGCGTTTTCAAAATATGGACGATTATGTTGGAGAAGACATCCATTATTTTGACAAGTATAATCCTCTTGTGAGAAAAGAAAATAAGTTGATGCAATCAGCTATAGAAGATGCTAGAAAAGTCTATCTTTGGCATGAGGCAGGTATTGAGAAAGAGACAAGTTCTTCTGATTCTTTTCTGGGATTCGGCTTTTATGCGGATTACTTACAATTATCTATTAAACAGTTATTTAAAAAAAATAAGAAAAGGAGTTCCTTATGAATTACATTACAGAATTTGCAGAGAGTTTTATGAAACTCTTCCAATTAGGTGGAGAAACCTTTATTAGCTGGATGACAAATATTGTACCTCTTGTCTTGATGCTATTGATTGCAATGAATACCCTTATCGCTTTCTTGGGAGAAGAGAAGGTCAATTCCTTGGCTAAGATTTCTGCCAAAAATCCTGTTAGCCGGTATATGATTTTACCTTTCATTTCAGCTTTTATGCTGGGAAATCCGATGGCAATCAGTATGGGACGTTTCTTACCAGAATATTATAAACCTAGTTTTGTAGCAGCTCAGATGCAGTTTTGCCATACTTCAAATGGTGTATTTCCACATATCAATCCTGGGGAATTATTTGTATGGATGGGAATTGCGACAGGAATTCAAACTTTAGGTTTAAGTCAAATGGACTTAGCCATTCGTTACATGCTTGTTGGGCTTGTCATGAACTTTGTAGGTGGTTGGGTAACCGATTTTACAACTGCTTATGTAGCAAAACAGCAAGGTGTTACCTTGAGTAAAACATTTGATTTATAGAAAGAGTGAAATTATGTCATATAAGAGTATAAAAGTTGTTAAAGGAAATGGCGGTTTCGGAGGACCTTTGGTCATTACACCTAGTGAAGCTAAGCATAAATTCATCTATATTACTGGTGGCGGAGAAAAGCCAGATATTGTAGATAAAATTGCTGATTTGACCGGTATGGAAGCTGTTAATGGGTTTAAAACTTCTATCCCAGATGAGGAAATTGCTTTAGCAATCGTGGATTGTGGCGGTACTCTTCGCTGTGGTATTTATCCTAAAAAGGGAATCCCTACAATAAATATTGTCGCTACAGGGAAAAGTGGGCCTCTAGCTCAATATATAACCGAGGAAATCTATGTGTCAGCAGTTGGCCTTAATCAAATTTCTGCTGCTAATGAAGACGAAAAAGCGACAACTGTGGTAACTGAAAAGCCAACTTACGATACTAGTAAAAAAATTACAGAGCAAAAAGCTGAAACAAGTATTGTAGCACGAATTGGGATGGGGGCTGGTAAGGTCGTTGCAACTTTCAACCAGGCTGCTCGTGAAGCCATCCAAACAATGCTCAATACAATAATTCCTTTCATGGCCTTTGTTTCCTTGCTGATTGGGGTTATTCAAGGATCTGGTGTTGGAAATTGGCTGGCAAAATTAATGGTTCCCCTAGCGGGGAACATCTGGGGACTCGTTTTAATTGGCTTTATCTGTTCCTTACCATTCCTATCTCCTTTGTTAGGTCCCGGAGCTGTTATTAGTCAGATTATTGGAACTTTAATTGGAGTCGAAATCGGAAAAGGGACTATTCCGCCCCAAATGGCTCTGCCAGCTTTATTTGCTATCAACACTCAAAACGGTTGTGATTTCATTCCTGTAGCACTCGGCCTATCTGAAGCCAAGGCTGAAACAGTTGAGGTTGGTGTCCCTTCGGTACTTTATTCACGCTTTCTCAATGGTGTTCCGCGGGTGCTAGTTGCTTGGATAGCTAGTATTGGTCTTTATCAGTAGACCTTTGATAGATGCCTGAAAACAGAGAACTATTATGTTAAACTTATCTATAAGCCTAAGTTTATGACAAATTAGAGAAAGTATGAATAGAAATCAGATGAAGAAAATTTTTGAAACTAAAGTAATTCAAGTAGGGTCTGAAGCTCAGAATATGATTCAAGATGCCAATATGCTCATTTTATTTGGAGAAGAAGCACCAGAAGATTTATCAGAGTATTGTTTTAAGATTGATAACAAAAATCTGCTAGGTTCAATACTAGAAGGTGGCAAGCTGGTGGTAGATAATCAGGAATATTCGATTAGTTCCGTAGGAAATGTAGTAGAAAAAAATTTAACTGGACTGGGACATATCACGATTTCTTTTGATGGTTCAAAAGAGGGGAGCCTTCCTGGTACACTCCATGTTGTAGCAGATCAAGCGGTAGTAATTGATAAAGATTCTACCATTCAGATTTTTGAAACTGCTTAACCATAATAAAATTTCAAATCAAGCAATTTAGAAAAATAAAAGTCTAAAAAATTGATTCAGAGCCTGGACCAAAAGTCCAGGCTTCTGGGTCTAAATTAGAAAAAATAGATGACGCAGTGGTTGATTGGCAAGTCAATCAAACTAGCCAGTCAGTGCAAGGGAATTTCCAGCAGATGCATCCACAAGGGGTGCCTGAACAGAAGGAAAAGACCAAAAAGGGATTTACCCAACTTCAGCTAATTTCTCAACAGACCTACACTCATTGGGTCAATTTATCCAAGAAGGAACTCGTATCATGTTTGAAACAGTTGTCCGTGTTGACAAACCACGTAAGAACGTGATTATCCCTACTTTGGAAGAAGATCTTGATGGACTTGGTTACCTTCAGGGAAAAGACGTTGACTTCGTTAACAAAAAAGCAACTGACGGTGTTCTTCTTGCCCACACAGATGGTGACGTACCAAACATGTACGTAACTCTTCCTGAGAAAGATGCCTTCACTCTTGGTTACACAATCTACTTCTTCGAATTGGCTATCGCCCTTTCAGGTTACTTGAATGCCATCAACCCATTTGACCAACCAGGTGTTGAAGCTTACAAACGTAACATGTTTGCCCTTCTTGGTAAACCAGGATTTGAAGAATTGAGCAAAGAACTCAACGCTCGTCTATAATAGGATATAAAAAGGGTGGTTTTACCACTCTTTTTGCTTTTTCTCGAAAAGAGAAATTGGACTCTGGCAAGACTTGTGATATAATATAGAGAGCAAAAAGGCAGACGCCTAGAGACTTTATAGGAGAAGATATGTCAAAAGATATCCGCGTACGTTACGCACCAAGTCCAACAGGACTACTACACATCGGAAATGCCCGTACAGCATTATTCAACTACCTTTACGCCCGTCATCATGGTGGGACTTTTATCATCCGTATCGAAGATACTGACCGTAAGCGCCACGTCGAAGATGGAGAACGTTCACAGCTTGAAAACCTTCGTTGGTTGGGCATGGACTGGGATGAAAGTCCAGAGACTCATGAAAACTACCGCCAATCAGAACGTTTGGAACTTTATCAAAGATACATCGACCAACTCTTGGCTGAAGGAAAAGCCTACAAATCTTATGTAACAGAAGAAGAGTTAGCAGTGGAACGTGAACGCCAAGAAGCAGCTGGGGAAACACCTCGCTATATCAACGAATACCTTGGTATGAGCCAAGAAGAAAAAGCAGCTTACGTTGCAGAACGTGAAGCAGCGGGGATTATCCCGACTGTTCGTTTGGCTGTCAATGAGTCAGGTATCTACAAGTGGCATGATATGGTCAAAGGTGATATCGAATTTGAAGGTGGCAATATTGGTGGTGACTGGGTTATCCAAAAGAAAGATGGCTACCCAACATACAACTTTGCCGTTGTCATTGATGACCACGATATGCAAATTTCTCATGTTATTCGTGGAGATGACCACATTGCCAATACACCAAAACAGCTCATGGTCTATGAAGCGCTTGGTTGGGAAGCACCTGAGTTTGGGCACATGACACTTATCATCAATTCTGAAACTGGTAAGAAGTTATCTAAACGTGACACCAATACTCTTCAATTTATCGAAGATTACCGTAAGAAAGGTTACCTTCCAGAAGCAGTCTTTAACTTCATCGCTTTGCTTGGTTGGAACCCTGGTGGGGAAGATGAGATCTTCTCTCGCGAAGAGCTTATCAAACTCTTTGATGAAAACCGTCTCAGCAAGTCTCCAGCAGCCTTCGACCAGAAGAAAATGGACTGGATGAGCAATGAGTACATTAAAAATGCGGATCTTGAGACTATCTTTGAAATGGCCAAACCATTCCTCGAAGAAGCGGGACGTTTGACAGACAAGGCTGAGAAATTGGTGGAACTCTACAAACCACAAATGAAGTCAGTGGACGAAATCGTTCCATTGACAGACCTTTTCTTCTCAGACTTCCCAGAATTGACAGAAGCTGAACGAGAAGTCATGGCTGGTGAAACTGTTCCGACTGTACTTGAAGCCTTTAAAGCCAAACTCGAAGCTATGTCAGATGATGAATTTGTGGTAGAAAATATCTTCCCACAAATCAAAGCGGTCCAAAAGGAAACTGGTATCAAAGGGAAGAATCTCTTCATGCCAATCCGTATCGCCGTTTCAGGTGAAATGCATGGTCCAGAATTGCCAGATACCATCTACTTGCTTGGACGTGAAAAATCCATCCAACATATTGAAAAAATGTTGGCAGAGATTGCAAAATAAGCTAAGTTCCGACTACTTTTGGCTATAGTAATTGTAGGACTTAGTTCAGAGAGAATCACAAGGTTCTCTCTTTTTTGTTGCCAAAGTAGAATCATGTTCAATTAAATGTTTAGGTGGCACTTTAAAAAAGAGTTCCTTTTATATGTACTTATTTGAAAATGCAAAAGTTTTAGTGTATAATACTAAGTGACAGGGCAAGGGAAAGAAGTCAGTGATATGGTAAAATTCTTTACAAACAGACTCGAATTAGCCCAGACATCGTCTATGTTGTTTGTTGAGTCGACTTATTTTTTCTTTGCGTTTTGCTGGACACAGGAAGAAATTCATGAGTTCATGCAACTATCACCCATAACGATGCCTTCGTTTTCGATTCGAAGTTTATATGCGAGACTTTAGATTTAGACGTATATCTTACTAGAGGTGCATATTTTTCTCTTTCTTCTCCCAAAAATAGAAAGAAATCGACCTTGCTCTGTTCACCTTGCGTTAAGCAAGGTTTTTTTGTGGAATAGTACTAGGCGATTTACGATTTTTCTATCAAGTGGTATAATATTAACTATCCTGATGAATTGAGGAACTCAAATGAAAGAATTTAACAAATCAATCAAATTAGAGCATGTGGCTTATGACATCCGTGGTCCAGTCCTTGAGGAAGCCATGCGTATGCGAGCAAATGGAGAAAAAATCCTCCGTTTGAATACAGGGAACCCAGCTGAGTTTGGCTTTACCGCACCAGATGAGGTCATCCATGATTTGATTATGAATGCGCGTGATAGTGAAGGTTATTCAGATTCAAAAGGTATCTTTTCAGCCCGTAAAGCAATTATGCAATATTGCCAATTGAAAAAATTCCCTAATGTAGGCATCGATGATATCTACCTTGGAAATGGTGTGAGTGAGTTGATTGTCATGTCCATGCAAGGTCTCTTGGACAATGGCGATGAAGTCTTGGTTCCAATGCCTGACTACCCACTTTGGACAGCTGCAGTTAGCTTGGCTGGAGGAAATGCCGTTCACTACGTCTGTGATGAAGAAGCTGAATGGTATCCTGACTTAGATGATATCAAGTCTAAGATTAGTTCAAATACTAAGGCTATCGTTTTAATCAATCCAAATAACCCAACTGGAGCCCTCTATCCTAAGGAACTCTTGTTAGATATTATTGAGATTGCTCGTCAAAATGACTTAATTATCTTTGCGGATGAAATCTACGACCGTATGGTTATGGATGGCAATGTTCATACACCGGTAGCTAGTCTAGCACCAGATCTTTTCTGTGTCAGCATGAATGGTCTGTCTAAATCTCACCGTATCGCAGGTTTCCGTGTGGGTTGGATGGTTTTGTCTGGTCCTAAGAAGCATGTCAAAGGCTATATCGAAGGGCTTAATATGCTCTCAAATATGCGTCTCTGCTCTAATGTCCTAGCGCAACAAGTTGTTCAAACTTCACTCGGTGGTCACCAGTCAGTGGATGAATTGCTCTTGCCAGGTGGTCGTATCTACGAGCAAAGAAACTTCATTTATAATGCCATTCAAGATATCCCAGGTTTGTCTGCGGTTAAACCTAAAGCGGGTCTTTATATATTCCCTAAAATTGATCGCAATATGTATCGTATCGATGATGATGAACAGTTTGTTCTTGATTTCTTGAAGCAAGAAAAAGTACTTTTGGTTCATGGACGAGGATTTAACTGGAAAGAACCAGATCACTTCCGTATTGTTTATCTACCACGCGTAGATGAGTTAGCCCAAATTCAAGAAAAGATGACTCGTTTCTTGAAGCAGTATCGTAGATAAGAACGATCTAGGTTTCGAGTACAATCAGCAAATTTTATCTCAGAGAAATCAAATGTTTTTATGATTTTAACATTGTTTCTCTGAGTTTTTTCATATTTTAAAAAAATGTATTGATTATCTGCAATATCCTGAGAAGTTTGAATTTGTTGATTTAGATAATGAAGTATCTGCGATTGAGCTTCTTTAATGTTGTGCATATAAATAAAAATGAAGCAAGAGTGAAAAATTGAATGGGATAGGGGAGACGAATAAAATGTTAACTACGAAAAAGATTCTTGAGGAATTTGAAGAAAGTCCTAATGATATTAAATTCCTTAAATTTAACAAAAAAATAACGGATATTATAGAAAAACCACAAGAACTAAAGTTTATCTTAGAACATTTTTCTTATGTAACTGTTAATGGTTATTTAAAAATCTTGGGGAATGATTCAGAGAATGGCTTCAGCTACTGTAATAAATTGTTTTCAAAATGTTATAACTCGAATCGTTGTTTGATAGCTTATGATATCTTGGGTGGTCTATTTGCAATAAATATTGAAAAATTAAATGCAATAGAATATTTCGCTCCCGATACATTAGAATGGGAGGATTTGGAGATAGATTATAAGGACTTTTTATATTGGGTGACAACAAATCAGTTAGACACATTTTATCAAGAGCTGATAGTACCAGATTTGTTCACATTAGATTTATCGCTTGAATCAAATGAAGTTGTTTTGACCTATCCTTTTATTTGGTCAATGGAGTACACTCTATCAGGTGCAGCTAGAAAAATAGTCCCTTTTAAAGAATTGTTAGAAATGAATGCTGATTTTTATAGACAGTTAAGGATGTGATAAATAAAGGGTTTAATGCACTAAAAAGATATTTGAAATTAGTATATACAGTAAAATATTCATTAATGTAAACTATTATTATTAAAGACTTCCATAGCAAAAAGCTTTTTTGTATAAATGTGTATTACGAGTGTGTGACTGATAGACAAACATTAAAATATATGATAAACAAAAATAGAAAAAAATTAAAAGGAGAATCCTTATGTCAGTAATTTCATCAATGGGCCTCACATATTGCTTGACAAAAGAAAAAGGCAAATAATGTAGATAACAAATTTCACAATGAAATGAGGTCGGGCAAAAAGTCTTTAAAATAAAAGTATATTATCAGATGTTTAAAAACCTTGATTTAACACGATTCTTGAATTTTAAAATTTCGATGTATTGCAATAAAAATTAACCGAAAAACTACATTTTTTGTGAAATAAATTAGATGTTCGGATATATAGAAAACGCTCTAATCAAAATTTCATGAGCCCGAAATATTGAGTCAGCAACTCGATGAAGAAGCCTTCAAGGCTCATCTCAGCCAAAAAGAAAATTGGTGGGTCGGACTTTCAAAGGGAAAACAAGGGAATTTTGTCATTCCCTACTATGTTCTAGGTCAGGACTGGCAAATCGTCCTTGCAGATCAGGAATTTGAGGGTTTGCTAGTCATGCCTTTTGAAGCTCCTTATCAAATCAACTTTGAAAAGTGGAAGCGTGATGTTGAAAAGACTCTCTTTTATGGATCGGTCAATTTAGATCAGTCTGAAAGTCTCTTTTCTTACTACGAACCCATCTATCGGGTGATTATTCAAGGAAATCTCCAGCAAATTATTGATGAATTGACCTTGCTTGAGAAGATTGTCTTAGAAAATACACCGAGAGTATCTATCACAAAGCAGCTCTTTACCCAGTTTGTCATGGATGTCTTCCATCTTTTTGAACATTTGAAAGCAGATGACATGACAGATATTGTCAAAAACATCCATGCCATTACCACTTTTGAGGACTTAGTCGCTTATACCAAGAAAACCTTGACTTCCTTCTTTGGCCAATACCGCATGAATGAAAATGTAGTTAGTGTGCTCGAGGTCATTGGTAGAGACTACCAAAAAGAGCTTTCTCTTAAGGATATCAGCAAGGATCTCTTTATCAATCCCGTTTATTTGGGTCAACTAATCAAGAAGGAAACCAATTCCACCTTTGCAGAGCTTCTCAATAAGCAACGCATCAAGGCGGCCCAGCAACTCTTGCTATCTACAAATGATAGTATCGAGGATATCTGCTATACGGTTGGATACAGTAATGTAGGTTATTTCTATAAGGTTTTTCGAAAACTGTGTGGGAAGTCTCCTAAAGCCTACCGTAAACAGGTGGAAACGAACTTGTAGCAGTTGTTCTCCTTCGGAAAATATGCTATAATAATAAAAAAATTATGAGGAGGTTACTTTTATGAAAAAGAAACCAATCTATCTGTGGGTATTACTGATTTTTTCAGCCTTACTCTCAGCAATGTCGCTATTTGGAATCATATCTCCAGTACCTACTGCGGATAGTGTGAACAACATTGAAAAGTTAGGTGGAGATGCTACTTATGCTAAGGAGTTCGTTGATTACACCATTAAGGTATCGGAGCATGGTCATTCTGTCTTCAGCATTCTCTTGGTTGTCTTATCTGTTATTCTAGTTGTTGTGGCTTTGGTTTTCCTTATTCGTAAAAACATCCAATTGGCTAACTACACTTATCTTGCTTATGTCTTCGTTGCCATCGTTGGTTCTATCTACAACTTTATCGGCGTTCAGGATGCGGTTTCACTTTTTACAGACCCTAACATCCGTATGGGAGCGGAGCTTGGTGCCAAAGGTTCTGCTATTTTTGGGGTTGTACTCAATGTTATTTTCCTAGCAATCGTCTTCTATAAGATGTGGCGTCAGCAGAAAGAATTAACAGAAGCTCAAGAAGAGGAAGAACTAGCCTAAGAGTTGACAAAGCATAACTATCAAGATACAATCTTGGTAGTTATTTTTTATGATTCAAAAAGGAGGAGAAAATGAAAAAAATTTCCTTAGTCTATATCAGTCTGAGCGGAAATACGGAGAGTTTCGTTACACGTCTGAAGGCCTACCTGTTAGAACAGTATGAGAACATTGAAGTAGAAAAAATTCATATTAAAGATTTGGTCAAGGAAGGGGAAGACTTCTTTGAAATGACCAACCCATATGTGGCTTTCCTACCGACTTATCTAGAAGGTGGCAATGGTGTTGATAATGGTGATGTGGAGATTTTGACCACTTCAGTAGGTGATTTTATCGCATACGGTGACAATGCCAGCAAGTGTTTTGGCGTTGTAGGATCCGGTAATCGTAACTTTAACAACCAATACTGTTTGACGGCTAAACAATACAGCCAACGCTTTGGTTTTCCTGTTCTAGCTGACTTTGAGATGCGTGGAATGCTGGGAGATATTAAAAAGGTTGCAGGGATTATTGCGAAACTCTATGAATTAGAAGCTTTGTAAGAGGCCAGATTTTCTGAGGAAGAGTTTTATTCTATGAATAAATGATTTACTTCAAAAGGGAATAGTCGAAATGAGTAAATTACAGAGATCATTTTTAAAGTATATAAGACGCAAACCAAGCTTCAAGGATATTATGCTATGCAGTGCTTTGCTACTCTTAGAGTTCGCTCTGTTGCAGTTCTCCAAGAAATTTCTTGATGAAAGTTTGTCAGCATACGGAACCATGGCATCACTAGGGATTGTTATACTGGTGGGAATCGTAGTTCTCAGGAAAAAATAGAAAAGGACTCGAGAAATGTCATCTCGAGTCTTTTTGTTAGTTGCGAATTTCGTCAACGATTTCTTTTGAAATGGGGATCCCTAAACGGTAGCCTTTATTCACGTAATCAATGACATCGTTGATATTTTCTATCGTTTGGATCTTTTCTTTGATAGTTGCACGAAAATCTTGATCTTTCAATAGTTGGTCCTGAAGCAGTCTTTGAAGTTTCTCTTTTTCATATTTGTTGACAAGAAAGAGAAAAAGAAGACTAATAACAACTAAGATATAAGCGTATTGGCTCATAAAAATTCTCCCTAAGTGATAAAGAAATGAATAGCAAGAGAAAAGCGAAGAGTCTCCGCTTTTCAAGTCATTCTAGTAAAGTGTTTAGGCAATTCGCCTATAGTTACGATGTCAAGGTCTCTAAATCGATTAATTTAGGAACCATGACTAGTGAAGCGCCTAGCCAAATCCCCTATAGGATTTAGCGTTAGTTACATAGATTGTTCTGCAATCAAGTGATTTTACCGATTACGACATAGTGCGACAGAAATCGATAATATTTCTGTTGTACTACTAGTGAAGCAGTTAGCTAGACCATATAAAAGCGGCTATCGTCTAACAATTAGGAACTTTAGTTCCAGTAACTTTAAGATTGCGACGTCTTTCGGTAGAAATCGATCATATTTATGTCCTAAAACTAGTGAAGCGCCTAGCCAAATCCCTTATAGGATTTTGCGTTAGTTACTTAGACTACTTTACAATAAAGTGATTAAAAGATTACGACATTCACCTAACCAAATCGATATTATTTGGTTAGGTGAATTAGTGAAGCGATTAGGCAAATCGCCATAGTTACGACGTCATGGTCTCTAAATCGATTATATTTAGAGACCATGACTAGTGAAGCAGTTAGCTAGTCCGCATATAAGCGGCTAGCGTCTAACAATTAGGAACTTTAGTTCCAATTGTTAGTACTGAATCACATCTTCTCTGGCGCTTCTACTCCAAGCAAGCGAAGTGCTTCTTTGAGAACGACTGCTGTTGCGTAGCTGAGGGCTAGACGGCTGTCGCGTTCTGGGCTTTCATCCAAGATACGCGTATGTGCATAGTATTTGTTAAAGGCTTGAGCTAGGCTAATTGCAAATTTAGCAATGATAGAAGGTTCAAAGTTATCTGCTGCACGGTTGATAATACGTGGGAAGTTTTGGATGAGTTTGATGATTTCCCAGCTTTCAGCATCATTCAAGCTATAGTTGCCGTCTGTTTCTGGTTTGAAATCTGCTTTGCGTAAGATCGATTGGATACGAGCGTAGGCATATTGAACATAAGGACCTGTTTCGCCTTCAAAGGATACCATAGCTTCAAGGTCGAAGTCGTACCCATTTGTACGGTCGGTCTTGAGGTCATAGAATTTAATAGCTCCGACCCCAACAGCATGTGCTACCTGATCTTTATTTTCCAATTCAGGATTTTTAGCCTCGATTTGGGCTTTGGCACGACTAACAGCCTCTGCAACAGTAGGCTCTAGCAAGATAACATTCCCTTTACGAGTAGAGAGTTTTTTCCCTTCTTTTGTAACCAATCCAAAAGGAACGTGGGTAATGTTGTCACTCCAGTCGTAGCCCATTTCTTGCAAGACAGCTTTGAGCTGTTTAAAGTGGGCAGATTGCTCTTGACCAACGACGTAGATCGATTTGGCAAATTGGTATTCATTTTTACGGTAAAGGGCTGCAGCCAAGTCACGTGTGATATAGAGAGTTGCACCATCAGATTTCTTGATGAGGGCTGGATGCTCAATTCCATATTTCTCAAGATTGACAACTTGGGCACCTTCTGATTCTACAAGAAGGCCTTTTTCAGAAAGAATGTCTACAACTGCATCCATTTTATCATTGTAGAAGGCTTCCCCGTTGTAGCTGTCAAATTCGACTTGCAATTCATTGTAAAGGCGGTTAAATTCCACCAAACTTTCATCACGGAACCATTGCCAAAGTGCGAGAGCTTCCTCGTCTCCATTTTCCAGTTTACGGAACCATTCGCGTGCTTCTTCATCCAAACTTGGGTCATTTTCAGCTTCAGCATTGATACGAACGTAGAGTTTAAGAAGTTCATCAATTGGATGAGCTTTTACAGCCTCTTCGTCGCCCCATTTTTTGTAGGCAACAATCAGCATTCCAAACTGTTTACCCCAATCTCCCAAATGGTTGACCTTGACTGTTTGATAACCGATTTTTTGGAAAATATGTGACAAGCTATCTCCGATAACAGTTGAGCGTAGGTGGCCAATAGAAAATGGTTTAGCGATATTGGGACTAGACATGTCGATAACAACATTTTCTTGTTTGCCAATAGTTTGGTCAGCATAGTGTTCTTTTTCAGTGATAACAGCTTGCAATACTTGAGCAGAAATGGCAGATTTATCAAGGAAAAAGTTGACGTAAGGTCCTGTTGCAACAACCTTTTCAAAGGCTTGGCTGTTAATTTTTTCAGCCAGTTCAGCCGCAATCATTTGAGGTGCTTTACGTTCGACTTTTGCAAGTGAAAAAGCAGGGAAAGCAATGTCTCCCATTTCTGAGTTTTTAGGGGTTTCCAGTAAATTTAAAATAGCCTCTTGATCCAGGCTGTCAATGACGCTAGCCAATTCGCTAGCGATCAATTGTTTTGTATTCATTATAAACTCCTTTGGACTTTTCTTCTATTTTATCACAATTTTGAGGAATGATAAGAATTTTTTTTGAAATATTCAGTTTTTTTGGTATAATGTTCTTATTAAATAGTTGTAAAATGTTATAAATATTCACTAGAGAGGATGTTATGAGAAAAAGAGAACGTCATCAGTTGATCAAGCAGATGATCACTGAGGAAAAATTAGGGACTCAAAAAGAGATCCAGGATCGGTTGGAAGCACGCAATGTTTTTGTGACGCAAACGACCTTGTCGCGTGACCTTCGCGAACTGGGCTTGACCAAGGTTAAGAAAAATGATAAGGTCTACTATGTACTAGCAAATGAGACAGAGAAGATTGACCTGGTTGAGTTTTTGTCCCATCATTTGGAAGGTGTAGCAAGAGCTGAGTTTACCTTAGTTTTGCACACTAAATTGGGTGAAGCCGCAGTTTTAGCCAATGTTGTCGATGCCAACAAGGATGAATGGATTTTAGGGACAGTTGCGGGTGCCAATACTCTCTTGGTAATCTGCCGAGATCAGCATGTTGCTAAACTCATGGAAGATCGTTTGTTAGATTTGATGAAGGATAGATAAGGAGGCTGGGACAAAAGTCCTAGCCTCTCAATTGCCTTTGGATTGTCGAGCAAGACGCAGTGGTTGAGTGGGCTCTACTACGCTGATTTCATCAGCTT
>NZ_JWAJ01000019.1 GCF_001068775.1 Streptococcus pseudopneumoniae | reverse complement strand
AGCCCTACGACTTTACAAGACACCTCTACTTTAACATAAAGAAAAAGTAGTGAGTACTCTCTCTCGTCGGAGATTTTCTCACTACTAATCTTAGTATGTTTGTCAACTGTAGTGGGTTGAAGAAAAGCTAATCTCGAGAAAGGACAAATTTCGTCCTTTCTTTTTTGATGTTCAGAGCGATAAAAATGCGTTTTTTGAAGTTTTCAAAGTTCCGAAAACCAAAGGCATTGCGCTTGATAAGTTTGATAAGATTATTGGTTGCTTCCAGTTTGGCGTTTGAATAGGGGAATTGAAGAGCGTTGACGATTTTCTCTTTATCTTTGAGGAAGGTTTTAAAGACAGTCTGAAAAAGAGGATGAACCTGCTTTAGATTGTCTTCAATGAGTCCGAAAAATTTCTCTGCCTCCTTATTCTGAAAGTGAAAAATCAAGAGCTGATAGAGATTATGGTGGCATTTCAAGCCTTCTGAATAGCTCAAAATCTTGTCTAGAATCTCTTTATTGGTTAAGTGCATGCGAAAAGTAGGGCGATAAAAACGCTTATCACTGAGTTTACGACTATCCTGATTGATTCATAATTTGGACACGCACACGACTCATAGCACGGCTTAGATGTTGTACAATGTGAAAGCGATCTAGAACGATTTTAGCACATGGAAAAAGCTGTTTAGCCAAGGCATAATAAGGGCTAAACATATCCATAGTAATGATTTTGACGCGACTTCGGACAGAACTCTCATATTTAAGAAAATGATTTCGGATGATAGATTGTGTTCTACCTTCCAGAACTGTGATGATATTGAGATTGTCAAAATCTTGAGAAATGAAACTCATCTTCATATCCCAATTGCAACAGTCACTCCCCTGACTGTTTCAACGTCCCAAGACATAATCTCAGGAAGGCGATCATGCTTAAAACGGAAGTCATTGAGCTTACGAATAACGGTTGAAGTTGAAATGGCCAGCTGATGAGCAATATCGGTCATAGAAGTTTTTTCAATCAGCTTTTGAGCAATCTTTTGGTTGATGATATAGTCAATTGAAACAAGAACAAGACAAAAGAGCCTCGAAAAAAGTACTACAACTTGGCAA
>NZ_JWAJ01000018.1 GCF_001068775.1 Streptococcus pseudopneumoniae | reverse complement strand
ATTGAATATGCCATAAGAAGATTATACCACATTATGTACTGTTTTAGGTTCAATTGACTATATTTGGTACAAAAAACAAAATGACAAGCAAAAAAAGCCTTGAAATTAAGGCTTTTTCCTGTTGATTTAGATGCCCCCTGCAGGACTCGAACCTGCGACCCATAGATTAAGAGTCTACTGCTCTACCAACTGAGCTAAGAAGGCAAATAAAAAGCTGTATTGGTGCCGAAACTTCACGGTTTGTATTGAACCCGCGCAATTAAGCAGGTGGGCAACTCGCTCTAACTGAAGCTGTTTCCGTGTGAGACGGCCTACATGCTGTTAGAAGACTTTTGTTTCCCTAATAATACAAAAAATAGTCGGTCAACACTTAAGTGTGAGGTCGTACACCACAGCGTTTCTATGTTTATATAATACCACTTTTTCAAAAAAAATCAAGGGGTAAATGTAATTATTTGGAAAGGATTTCACAAATTTCGTAATTTATCAATGGTTTCCTTGCGCTGAGCTAGGGCTCGTTCGTATTTTCCGGTATCTTCTGGTGAGAAGTAGCTATGGTCGCGAATTTTTTCTGGTAAATAATCTTGCTTGACCCAGTGACCAGGATAACTATGTGGATAGAGGTAGTTTTGGGCGTTGCCTAATTCCTTGCTACCGCTATAATGGCCATCTCGCAAGTGACGTGGAATCGGCAGATGCCCCGATGTTTTAAGGTCAGACAAGGCCTTATCTATAGCCACGTAGGCTGAGTTAGACTTAGGTGAAAGCGCCAGATCAATGACAACATTGGCAATGAGGATGCGAGCTTCGGGGAAGCCGATTCTCTGTGCAGCATCCAAAGCAGTTACGGTATGGATCTGTGCATCGGGATTAGCCAAGCCGATATCTTCATAAGCAATCACCGTCAAACGGCGTGCCAAACTAGGAAGGTCACCTGCTTCAATCAAGCGGGCAGCGTAGTGGAGACTGGCATCGACATCCGAGCCACGGATGGATTTTTGCAGAGCAGAGAGAACGTCGTAATGTCCATCTCCATCCTTGTCCATAGTGATATAGCTTCTCTGAAGACTATTTTCCATGATGTCAAGCGTGATATGACGGATGCCGTCATCATTTTCTGGGGTGGAGAGAACTGCCAAATCAAGCGAATTAAAGGCAGAACGGAGGTCTCCATTGGTAGATTTTGCGATAAAATCAAGGGCATTATCATCTAACTCAACAGGGAAATCAAAACCTCTTTCAGGGTCAGTCAGGGCTATTTGAATGGCTCCTTTGACATCTTGGTTAGACAGAGGTTCCAGTTCAAAAATCTGAACACGGCTACGAATGGCTGGAGTGACAGAAAAGAAAGGATTTTCAGTCGTCGCCCCAATCATGATGACCAGTCCGCTTTCTAGGAGTGGAAGGAGGAAGTCTTGTTTAGTCTTGTCAAGACGATGAATCTCGTCTAGTAGCAGTACAAGGCCACCTGAGAATTTAGCTTCTTCAGCGATTTCTTGGAGACGTTTTTTACTATCAACAGTGGCATTGAAGGTCCGAAAGGCATACTTGGTCGTTCCAGCGATGGCTGAAGCGATACTGGTTTTTCCGATGCCTGGAGGTCCATAGAGAATCATGGATGATAAGCGGTTAGCCTCTACCATGCGACGGATGATTTTTCCTGAGCCGACCAGATGCTCCTGACCGATGACCTGGTCGATGGTTTTAGGGCGCATGCGAAGCGCGAGATTGTCTGGCATAGCAGTCCTTTCTAACGTGGATTTTCTGATACATATGTGGTAAGATGGTAGTATCTATTTTAGCATATTTCCGAGCAATCGGGGCGATTAAAGAGTCGTATAGAAAGAGGACAAAATGGCAACATACGGATTTTTAGATGTTTTACAAGAAGAGTTGGATAAGAACTTTCCTTTTGATTATGAGATTAGTTGGGATAAGCGCAATCATGCGGTTGAAGTGAGTTTTCTATTAGAGGCACAAAATGCTGCAGGGGTGGAGATGTTAGATGAAGACGGAGAGGTTTCGTCAGATGATATCCTTTTTGAAGAAGCGGTGCTTTTTTACAACCCTGCCAAGTCAACAGTTAATGCAGAAGACTATCTCACAGTCATCCCTTACCTGCCTAAGAAAGGTTTTTCTCGTGAATTTTTAGCTTATTTTGCGCTATTTCTCAAAGATACTGCAGAGGTTGGACTAGATGCCCTCATGGACTTTTTGGAAGATCCAGAAGCAGAAGAATTTGTCATGGAATGGAATCAAGAAGTCTTTGAAGAAGGGAAAGCAGGCTTGGAAGAGGGAGAATTTTATCCTTATCCGAGATATTAGGAGTCTAGCATGGAAATAGAACTTACTGATTTCCAAGGTTGCAAGATTGCCTTATTTTGTGGTGATAAACTACTGGTCATCTTGCGTGATGATAAGGAAAATATCCCTTGGCCCAATATGTGGGAGTTGCCGGGTGGTGGCCGTGAAGGGGACGAAAGCCCATTTGAATGTGCGGCGCGTGAAGTTTATGAAGAACTGGGAATTCATTTAAATGAAGATTGTTTGCTCTGGAGCAAGGTCTATCCCAGCATGCTCTATGAAGGCAGACAGTCAGTATTTATGGTCGGTCAGTTAAGTCAGGATCAGTTTGACAGTATCACCTTTGGAGATGAAGGGCAAGCCTATAAACTGATGAACATTGAGGAATTTTTGACATCCAGTCAAGTAGTTCCGCAGTTGCAGGGGAGATTGAGGGATTATTTGGAGGAAGTTATTAGAGAGGGTAAAATCTAAGGATATGAATATTACTTATATAGTTGGAAATGGTTTGGATTTGCAATATGGTTTGAAAACAAGATATAAGGATTTCTATGAATTTCAAAATAGGGCTTACATAAGTAGGAAAGAGAACGAGGAAGAATATTCAAATCTCATTTATGAGTCTCTATTTTCTGATAAAGTAAATGATTATGAAAATTGGTCAGATTTTGAATTGTCAATTGGTAAATTAACAAAAGATTACGACCTCATTTCCTCAAGTGTAGAAATGAAGGAGAAATTTATAGACGATTTTAGTGAAGTAGTTGACGATTTAAGAGAATATCTACGTATACAACAAGAAAAAAATCTTGAGAAAGGCAATAGAATTGATTTTGTAAGTACTCTAAATGATATGAAGAAATCTCTCCCTGTAATCAATCAACCCACTATTGATAAAAAATATAATGAAAATCTATATCAACACGATATCGTGAATATATTAACTCTTAATTACACAAATGTAATCGATAAATTATATAATGAGTCAGCAAAATCATTTAGCAATCAATTACGAACTAATAATTATAAATTTCACATTGCGCCTCCAATTCATGCACATGGAACGGTAGATATTTGCACAGTTTTAGGAGTTAGTGACGAGACACAGATTTCAAATAGTTTTGATGAAGAACAAAAAGAATCCTTAATAAAAAATTTAGTTTTGAAGAACTATAGAGAAAATATGGATGTTAAAAATAGCGATATTATAAAAAATTCTGACATCATAATTCTTTATGGGGTTTCTTTGGGAGAGACTGATGGGTATATCTGGAATCAGATTGCTGAACAATCAATCAGAAGTTCTGTTCCTGTCATAATTTACCATTATGTACCTCATTTTGATGCAGGAAACCCCACTAGAGTAAAACGCTTATACAGAAATGTAGAAGACAAATTCATACAAAATAGTGGAATTGATTTAGAGTTAGAGAAGAAATTAAGAGATAACCTTATTGTTGTTATTGGAAAGACTATTTTTAATCTGATGGAAAGGTAAGCAAAATATATAATGGAAACATGGCAAGAGTTAAAAGTTACAGTCAAGCGTGAGGGAGAGGAGTTGGTTTCCAACCTCTTGATTGAGTTAGGTGCCCAAGGGGTAGCAATTGAAGATAGCATGGACTATGTTGGAAATGTGGACCGCTTCGGTGAGATTTTCCCTGAGGTCGAGCAACAAGAAGAAATTGTGGTGACCGCCTACTATCCTGACACAGTTGATGTCGCAGTGGTGGAAGCGGACTTGCAAACTCGTCTCTCAGAATTGACCGACTTTATGGACTTAGGAGAAATCAAGATTGGTACGACTGCCTTAGCTGAGGAAGACTGGGCAGACAATTGGAAGAAGTATTATGAACCGGCACGCATCACCCATGACCTAACCATCGTACCGTCATGGACGGACTATGAGGCGACTGCGGGAGAAAAGATTATCAAGCTGGACCCTGGCATGGCCTTTGGAACGGGAACGCACCCAACAACCAAGATGAGTCTCTTTGCCTTGGAGCAAGTTCTTCGTGGTGGCGAAACAGTGCTAGATGTAGGGACTGGTTCAGGGGTTCTTTCTATTGCAAGCTCACTCCTAGGTGCCAAGGAGATTTTCGCCTATGACTTGGATGATGTGGCGGTTCGTGTCGCTCAGGAAAATATTGAGCTCAATCCTGGTATGGAAAACATCCATGTAGCCCCAGGCGATTTGCTTAAAGGAGTGGAAATTGAGGCAGATGTTATCGTGGCCAATATCTTAGCGGATATCCTTATTCATCTGACGGAGGATGCTTATCGCTTGGTCAAGGATGAAGGCTACCTCATCATGAGTGGCATTATCAAGGACAAGTGGGATATGGTGCGTGAGTCAGCTGAGTCAGCTGGATTTTTCCTTGAAACCCATATGATTCAAGGGGAGTGGAATGCCTGTGTCTTCAAGAAGACCAAGGATATCTCCGGTGTGATTGGAGGCTAGCATGCAACAGTATTTTGTAAAAGGTCTTGCCACATCACCTGTCACCATCGAGGACAAGGAGACCAGCAAGCACATGTTTCAGGTTATGCGCCTGAAAGAAGATGATGAGGTCGCTTTAGTATTTGATGATGGCATTAAGCATTTGGCGCGCGTGGTCAATGTGGAATCTCGTCAATTGGAGCTAGTTGAAGAATTAGCTGATAATGTGGAACTGCCAGTACAAGTGACCATCGCATCTGGTTTTCCCAAGGGAGATAAGTTGGAGTTTATCACTCAAAAGGTGACGGAACTAGGTGCTAGTCAGATTTGGGCCTTCCCTGCAGACTGGTCAGTTGCTAAATGGGACGGTAAAAAACTAGGGAAAAAAGTCGAGAAACTAGAAAAAATCGCCCTTGGAGCAGCCGAGCAAAGCAAGCGCAACTTTGTCCCAAGTATTACGCTTTTTGAGAAAAAGGCAGACTTTCTAGCACAACTGAGCCAGTTTGACCGCATCGTGGTGGCTTATGAAGAGTCGGCTAAAGAAGGCGAATCAGCTGCACTTATAAAAGCAGTTGCTGGACTGGAAAAAGGAGCTAAATTGCTCTTTATCTTTGGTCCAGAAGGTGGTCTCTCACCTGCAGAAATCGAGAGTTTTGAAGCTAAAGGAGCAGTCTTGGCAGGTCTTGGTCCTCGTATTTTGCGAGCAGAAACAGCACCGCTTTATGCCCTGTCAGCCCTTAGTGTTTTATTAGAATTAGAGAAATAAGAGGAAAAAGATGGAACAAAAACACCGTTCAGAATTTCCTGAAAAGGAACTTTGGGATTTGACAGCCCTATATCAAGACCGTGAGGACTTCTTGCGTGCGATAGAGAAGGCGCGTGAAGACATCAATCAATTTAGTCGAGATTACAAGGGCAATCTTCATACTTTTGAAGATTTCGAGAAAGCTTTTGCAGAATTGGAACAAATCTACATTCAGATGAGTCATATCGGTAATTATGCCTTTATGCCTCAGACGACAGACTATGGTAATGAAGATTTTGCCAATATCGCCCAAGCTGGAATGGAGTTTGAGACAGATGCCAGTGTTGCCTTGACCTTCTTTGACGATGCCTTGGTGGCAGCTGACGAGGAAGTCTTGGACCGTTTGGGTGAATTACCTCATTTGACAGCGGCCATTCGTCAGGCCAAAATCAAAAAAGCCCACTATCTAGGGGCTGATGTGGAGAAGGCCTTGACCAATCTCGGTGAAGTTTTCTACAGTCCGCAGGATATTTACACTAAAATGCGAGCTGGGGATTTCGAAATGGCTGACTTTGAAGTCAATGGCAAGACCTACAAAAACAGCTTTGTGAGCTATGAAAATTTCTACCAAAACCATGAGGATGCTGAGGTTCGTGAGAAATCTTTCCGTTCCTTCTCAGAAGGTCTTCGTAAGCACCAAAATACGGCTGCAGCAGCCTATCTAGCCCAAGTCAAGTCTGAAAAACTCTTGGCTGATATGAAGGGCTACGACTCCGTCTTTGATTATCTTCTGGCTGAGCAGGAAGTGGATCGTGCCATGTTTGACCGCCAAATTGACCTCATCATGAAGGATTTTGCGCCAGTTGCTCAGAGATACCTCAAGCATGTTGCCAAGGTCAATGGTCTTGAAAAGATGACCTTTGCGGACTGGAAATTGGACTTGGACAGTGCTCTGAATCCTGAAGTGACTATTGATGATGCCTACGATTTGGTTATGAAGTCGGTAGAACCTTTGGGGCAAGAATATTGTCAGGAAGTTGCTCGCTATCAAGAAGAACGCTGGGTGGACTTTGCTGCTAATAGTGGTAAGGATTCTGGTGGCTATGCAGCTGATCCATACCGTGTGCATCCTTATGTTCTCATGAGCTGGACAGGTCGTTTGAGCGATGTTTATACCTTGATTCATGAAATCGGGCACTCTGGTCAATTCATCTTTTCTGACAATCACCAAAGCTATTTTAACGCCCACATGTCGACCTACTATGTTGAAGCACCGTCAACCTTCAATGAATTGCTTTTAAGTGATTACTTGGAACACCAGTCTGATGATCCACGTCAGAAACGATTCGCTCTTGCCCACCGCTTGACAGATACCTACTTCCATAACTTTATCACCCACCTCTTGGAAGCAGCCTTCCAGCGTAAGGTTTATACATTGATTGAAGAAGGGGAGACCTTTGGAGCAAGTAAACTCAACAGCATTATGAAGGAAGTCTTGACAGACTTTTGGGGAGATGCCATTGAGATTGACGACGATGCGGCTCTGACTTGGATGCGCCAAGCTCACTATTACATGGGCTTGTATAGCTACACTTACTCAGCTGGACTTGTCATCTCGACTGCTGGTTACCTTCATCTTAAAAACTCAGAAACTGGAGCTGAAGACTGGCTCAATCTCCTTAAATCAGGTGGTAGTAAGACACCGCTTGAGTCAGCCATGATTATCGGAGCAGATATTTCAACAGACAAACCACTCCGTGATACCATTCAATTCTTGTCTGATACGGTTGACCGAATTATCAACTACAGTGCCCAGTTGGGAGAGTAAATTAAAAGAATCTGGGACAAAAGTCTGATCTTAAATATAAAAAGCGAACAAAACGAGTTATCTGACACTCAGAATTCGGTCTTGTTCGCTTTTTTATCTAATCTATTGCTTTAAAAAATTTATAGTTGATTGAAATAAGACATGAACAAAGAGATTAGGAAAGTCAAATCAATTTCTAAAAATGTTTTAGAATCTGTAGTGTACTATTCTAAGTTCAATCGGCTATATATAGTAGATTGAATTAAGATGTGAACAAAGAGATTAGGAAAGTCAACTTAATTTCTAGAAGT
>NZ_JWAJ01000017.1 GCF_001068775.1 Streptococcus pseudopneumoniae | reverse complement strand
ACCAAGGAACTAAAGGAAAAGATTCTCCACTATCATAATCAAAAGTTTTCTCCTGAAATGATGATCAAGGCTAAAGGGGTTAACGTGGGCATTTCTACCATCTACTACTGGATCCATCATGGAAAATTGGGGTTAACCAAACAGAATCTGCTTTATCCTAGAAAAGGAAAATCTGTTAAGAAATAAGCTAGCACCAATTTTAAACCCGCTGGTCAATCTATCGAACAGAGGACTGAAGCTATTAATC
>NZ_JWAJ01000016.1 GCF_001068775.1 Streptococcus pseudopneumoniae | reverse complement strand
CACGTCCGCTTCAACAAGTGCAAGCACGTCAGCAAGTACGTCAGCGTCAACGAGCGCAAGTACATCAGCCTCAACGAGCGCAAGCACGTCAGCAAGCACATCTGCTTCAATAAGTGCAAGCACGTCAGCAAGTACGTCAGCGTCAACAAGCGCAAGCACGTCAGCAAGTACGTCAGCCTCAACGAGCGCAAGCACGTCAGCAAGCACATCAGCTTCAATAAGTGCAAGCACATCAGCAAGTACGTCAGCGTCAACAAGCGCAAGTACGTCAGCAAGTACATCAGCGTCAACGAGCGCAAGCACGTCAGCCTCAACGAGCGCAAGTACGTCAGCCTCAACGAGCGCAAGTACGTCAGCAAGCACATCGGCTTCAACGAGCGCAAGCACGTCAGCAAGTACGTCAGCG
>NZ_JWAJ01000003.1 GCF_001068775.1 Streptococcus pseudopneumoniae | reverse complement strand
ATAAATCATCTCTTCAAAAATGGGACCTGCAATCACAGGATAGAAAAAATACATCAAAAATGCAGTAGGACCTGTAAAAGTAGGAAGATCTAGTTGATAAGAAATTGCATTTTGGGTAGGTGGGAATAGGAAAAATTTAATAAAATTCCAAACAAAAAAAGCAAGAAGAGCTAAAAAGGAATAGAAAAGATAGGACACTTTAAATTTTCTGCTATTGATTTGTTGCCATTTCCCTGACCAAACCATAACAATAAAAATAAGTAGAACCACAAGAAAATGCAACATTAGCCTCGATAGATAAAATGCAAAATCAGATAGACCAGCAGCCAAGTCGCTGTGTAAAACCAGACGGATGAAGAACTGGTCCGCAATGATAAGTAGAATGGCTACAAACAAGTAGTAGCGTGAGATTATCTTTTTCATATATCACCCTTCTAAAATCCAAACACCAATAAACTAACAATGAGCAAGAAGGTATTCCATGAAACATGTAAAGCTATGGTCCAATAAATAGAGCGTGTACAGCGAAACATCATGCAAAATATCAAGCCCATTACAAAGTATAGTATGAAATCTGTCGTTATCCAACCATGCTGTAGAACATGCATAGCGCCAAATATGGTAGCAGAAACAAGAACATCAATATAGTAGTTTTTAAATTTAGACAAGCTTGTCATCAAAAAACCACGACACACGATTTCTTCTGCTACAGGTGCGATAAGGCTACCGTAAAGTACACGCGTAATAAAATAGCTAATTCCTGTCAAACTGGTGGCTACTTCCACTACCGTACTTCCATTTTGCGTACGAGGAAAGATACGTGTTGCTAGATTTGCCCACACAAATAATAAGAAAAAAGAAAGAAAGAAAACACCTAGGTAAGACCAACGAAACTGGAAACGACCATACTCTTTCCAATGTTCACTTTTGACAAAAATAATTGTAGATACAGTTCCCAGTATAAGTACGAATAAAACCTGGAACACATAGTAGATCTCATCAGACAAAGCTACAGTAAAATCTAAGTCTGGTATGACATTAAAAATGAGGTAATAGGTCAAAAGCAACAAGCCAGTTGCTAGGTGAAATTTCATTTCTTTCATTTTCTTCATTTAATCAACTCCTATAGTATCCTATCTTCTACTACGCTTAAACAACTCACCTGTTGGATCTACAGCCCAAGCAAAAGCACCACGACGAGGACTCATCCCTTGATTTATGATTCTCAAAATCCTCTAAAACAACAAAGGAAGTAGATGCCCAATACCGTTATAGACTATATGCAGTCCAATAGGCCAATAAATAGACTTTGTCACTCTAAACAAGACCGCAAATATAATACCGCCGCCCATATATACGAAAAAGTCTGTCAAGACCCAACCATAATTACTGATATGTAAGATTGAAAATAATGCAGCCGAACCAAGTACATCTAGTCCCCATTTTTTCCCTTTTTCCAAGGCCGTCATCACCAATCCACGATAAATCATCTCTTCAAAAATGGGACCTGCAATCACAGGATAGAAA
>NZ_JWAJ01000015.1 GCF_001068775.1 Streptococcus pseudopneumoniae | reverse complement strand
ATTTACAAAATCAAACCTCGCTTTCTTATTTCAAGGCTCGGGAAAAAATGATTTACAAAATCATTTTTTTCTGCTATACTATCCTAAGCAAAGGTTTTTAATGTCATCCCGTGAGGTGACGAAGGCGCAGATCTATATAAAACTCTTTAAAACTTGATGAAGGAGTCTTGTTTTAGAGAGGTCTTACTCTGGGAGCCTATTGCTATAAAATAATGGGCTCTTTTTTGATGCCCAAAAGTGAGGTTAATATGAAACAGGAATCAACTGTTGATTTGTTATTAGACGTTGACCAACGTCCTTCAGCTGGAAAGGGAATTCTTCTTAGCTTCCAGCACGTATTTGCCATGTTTGGTGCAACCATCTTGGTACCTTTGATCTTGGGAATGCCCGTATCGGTTGCCCTTTTTGCATCAGGTGTAGGAACACTCATTTACATGATCTCTACTGGCTTTAAAGTTCCAGTTTATCTTGGTTCTTCTTTTGCCTTTATCACAGCTATGTCACTTGCCATGAAAGAAATGGGTGGCGATGTATCTGCTGCTCAGACAGGGGTTATCCTGACTGGTTTTGTTTATGTCCTTGTTGCTGCAAGTGTTCGCTTTGCAGGTACAAAATGGATCGACAAACTCTTACCTCCAATCATTATCGGTCCTATGATCATCGTTATCGGTCTTGGACTTGCAGGTTCAGCTGTTACAAACGCTGGTCTTGTAGCGGATGGAAATTGGAAAAATGCTCTTGTAGCGGTTGTCACCTTCCTCATTGCTGCCTTTATCAATACAAAAGGAAAAGGATTCCTACGAATCATCCCATTCCTTTTTGCCATTATCGGTGGTTACCTCTTTGCCCTAGCACTTGGATTGGTTGACTTCACTCCTGTTCTTGAAGCTAACTGGTTTGAAATCCCTGGTTTCTACCTACCATTCAATACAGGTGGTGCCTTCAAACAATACGACCTTTACTTCGGTCCTGAAACAATTGCCATCTTACCAATCGCAATCGTAACGATTTCTGAACATATCGGAGACCATACTGTTTTAGGTCAAATCTGTGGACGCCAATTCTTGAAGGAACCAGGTCTTCACCGTACCCTTCTTGGTGACGGTATCGCAACTTCTGTTTCTGCCTTCCTTGGTGGACCAGCAAATACAACTTACGGTGAAAATACAGGGGTTATCGGAATGACTCGTATCGCTTCTGTCTCAGTTATCCGTAACGCTGCCTTTATCGCAATTGCCCTCAGCTTCCTTGGTAAATTCACTGCCTTGATTTCAACAATTCCAAACGCTGTACTTGGTGGTATGTCTATCCTTCTTTACGGGGTTATCGCAAGTAACGGTTTGAAAGTCTTGATCAAAGAACGTGTTGACTTCGGTCAGATGCGCAACCTTATCATCGCAAGTGCTATGTTGGTGCTTGGACTTGGTGGTGCTATCCTTAAACTTGGTCCAGTTACCCTTTCAGGTACTGCCCTATCAGCTATGACAGGTATCATCCTAAACTTGATCTTGCCATACGAAAACAAAGACTAATCCATATAGAATCAACAAGAGGTCGGGACCGAAATCCCGACCTCTATTTTTATTCACAAGAAGACTTTGATACAGTGACTCATTGGACTGTTGTCAAAAAGTTTGATTTCTTAATTTCCCCAAGCAATCAGAAGATACAAGAGACTGGATCCAAACATATCTGCTAGAGCATGCATGAGAAAAAATGGCAGTAAATTCTTGACTACATACTTGTACAAGAAATAATAAAAGAGACCATAAACAAGCCCAATCACCAAGGCCCAAAGCAATCCTTGATAGGTATGGAAAGAAATCCGTTTAATTACCGAGTAGACTAGAGCCAGCCACTTGTGCTTTTCTTTTACTGAAGTCAGTAAGCCTAAGAATAAAAACCATTTAGTAAAGCATAGCAAATCGCCATCGGCGTTAAAGCCATGAATTTTCGAATGATTTCCATGGGATCAATAAAAGGGATCAACTGAGTATTAAAATAATTGTACTCACCACTAAGGGTTGTTACAATATCACCAAATATCCCAACTACAGCAAAGATAAGGGGTACCCAAATTAAAACAGAGCAGCTCCAGCGTATAGGTCTTGTTTAAAATCATAATTTCGAATCAAGAGATAAAGGAAAGTAATCCCTAACATCATTAATTGAAAAGTAAAATTACTAGAATAAGCTGCCCTATCACTAGCTACATTTGCCCTAGTTCCAGCAAAGTTAGTAAGAGTTGAAGGTGATAAACTTACCATAAATTGTTGGGTAGAACGAATGATAAACTCTCCAAACATTAAAACAGTCACGATAAAAATACCAAACCATTTTAAGGGACTTAAAGACTTAGATGGATGTAAACACAAAAAAACAGTCCTTGTAAAAAGACTGTTCTAGTAAATTACACTGAGTGGTGTTTCTTTTCCAACATTAAATCCTTCAATGAAATGATAGTCACAGCTAATAAAATCATAGCCATTCCAAGAAAGTCAATCGGATAGAAAATATCTCCCATAATCATGAAGGCGAAAAAAACTGCTGAAATAGGCTCAATAGAAGCCAAGAGGCTAGACTTGACTGGGCCAATCATACTAGCTCCCTTGAGGAAGGCTGTGTAGGCAAAGACCGTTCCGATCAAGATGATGCCTAAAAAAGCTAGAATAATATCAAAAGAAAAGGGAATACTAGCTCCAATAATCCCAGTAAAAGGTACTGCTAGTATACCTGAGATGGTCATTCCGACACCAATAACCAAAATGCTCCCCCATTTTTGAATCAATTTTATCGGTAAAATGATATAAAGAGCATAGGTTAGGGCCGAGAACAAGCCCCAGAAGAGACCCGCTGGTGTCATAGAAAGCTGATCCAACTGTCCATGAGTTGCAATGAGAAAGGTACCACCTATAGCTAAAAACATAGAGATGATTTCTGAAAGCGTCGGAGCCACCTTATCCTTGATACAAGTGTAAGCAAGAATTCCAACTGGACAGATATACTGGAGGACTGTCGCTGTCCCAGCATTTGTCTCCTGAATAGCCGATAGATAAGCTAATTGATTCAGAAAAAGACCAAATAAAGAAAATAACAAGAGAGAAAACAGACTTGATTTATCCTTCAGAAAAGCCATAAATTTATCCCTTGATTTAGTATAGGCCAGAAGAACTAAGAGTAATCCAGCGATTATCAAACGGATATTGGTCAGAACGAGAGCAGAAATCCTATGAGCCATCAAGTACTGACCACTGGTGCCAGACAAGCCCCAGGCAATACCTGCAATCACTGTAAAAAGAGTTCCTTTTAGTGCTTTTGACATACTTCCTCCCTAGTCTGCCTCTCTAATCAAGTCCATGACCTGATTACGATCTAATATCCACTGAGCACGCTCATCTTTTTCATAGGTTCGGTTAGATAGAAAAATTGCCGCCTCTTGCTTCTTACGATTCCACATGATAAAGGTCCCAGTATAGCCTGTATGGTCCAACCAGTCACCTTCAAGATTCCAGGCCAATGAGCGTTCTTTATCACTCAAATCTGAAAAATTTTGACTTAAGGATGTGGCAAAATCATCCTGCAAATAATGCTCAAGGAAGATTTTTAAATCATGAACTGTTGAAAACAAACCTGCACTACCTGCATGTTTCCCAAACAAACGAGCTTTGGGATCATGGACCACTCCTGCTTTCTGTCCACGGACCGTTGGAACAGCACTGCTAACTGGGCCAAACTGTGTTTCTTTCATCTTCCACGGATCCAAAACTTGCTCCTGTAAAATCTGGTCTAAATCTTTCTTGAAGTAACTTTCCAAGAGAAAACCCAACAAGAGAAAGTGCACATCCGAGTAAAGAAAGGCTCTCTTCTCACGTCGATTCAAATGAAACATAGCTTTTCTTAGCTGGTCAGCTGAAAGCTGATCCCTATTTGGGATAAAAGGATCTAAATCCGTCCCATGAGTTAGGAGTTGTTGAAGGGTTATGTCTGGATAATCTACCTCTGGAAGATAGTCTCTTATGAAGTTATCTAGCTCAATCTTACCTTCCTTCCACAAGAAAATTAAGACAGTTCCTACTCCAACAACCTTACTCACACTGGCCAAATCATAGACCAAACCCTCACGAGTCTGCTCGCCAATTTCTGGATTTGCTTCTCCTAGATACCAATCAGACCAAGCGCCATCCTGATAATATGCAAAAGAGGCACCAGGATAAATCCCTGCCTCAATTTGTTGCTTTATTTTTTGAATGATTTCTTGTTTCATACTTCTTCAAACCACAATTCGATGTTGTTGGTATCCTTACTTAGGAAAAACTTCTCAGATTTTGGAATAAAGTAACCAGTTTCTTCAAAACGCTGACGCAATTCAGCAAGTTCCAAGTTATCTACTTGAAATTTCAACATGGACAAGTCCCAAGTTACATTATTTTCAACCAGCAAATCACTACCTTTAGCTTGATTAAAAGCTAGTCGGTTTTCGATTTCTTCTTTTTCAAGCAGACTAGCTGTCTTTTCTGGCAAGTTGATTTCTACAGAGATTTCAAAGGCTGTCAAATATCTCATCTTGTCATCTTTTGAAAAAGTGACTTCTTCCTCAACTTTATTCAAATCTTTGATATCATCTTCCGCATGGATAAGGACACAATCTCCTTCCGGAGAAAGAACCTCAAAAGCATAGCCCTTGTTTCCTTTATAGAGGCGAGGATGTTTTTCCATTCTAGCTAGTAAGGCTTCAATTTCAGATGCATTTTCTACCTTTACAAGTAGCCTAGCTAATTTTTTAATCCCTTCAACCTTACGGCTTCTCATACTTGGTGATTCTTCTAAAACTAACTTTTCAATACCTGATTGATCTCCTAGGGATAAGAAGGCTGACTCTTCAAGCAAGGGTTTCATCCCCAAAGTCTCAATATAAAATGATTCATTTAAATTTCTATTATTTACCTTTAGCATCGGGATCATACGCTTTATTTGATTTACAATCATAAATTCCTCCAACACTTTTTATTTTAAAGGATTTTATCTTTTTTTACAAGTTATTCAATAAAAAACTTTAACTATATTAACTCTTTAAATAAATCAACCCCTTCTGCTAGTAGAAGGGGGACTGGTTTGTTTTTACTAAAATACCTTATTTAGTCTTTCCAAGCTAGTTCTGCTTGGAGACCATAATGATCGCTCACCTGTGGACTGTTTTTACCATCAAAGACGACGTGAAGGTTTTCTACCTGCATATCCTTTGTCGTAAAGACATAATCAATTCGAAGTGGTTCGCTGTTCCCCTTCCAACCATCAATTTCAGGCGGAACGGTAAAGCTTCCACTTCTTTCTTTTGCAACTTCATATGCATCTTGTAAGACTAGTGGACTAGCTAGAATGGCTTGATAACCTTCCTGACCAGCAGGATTATTGAAATCACCTGCTAGTAAGAGTGGCTTGTTCAATTCTTCCAGAACCGCTTCAAAGCGCGCCCATTCCTCTTGGAATCCTTTATCCCACCAAGAGAGATGGACACTGGCAACTGCAAGCTCTTTACCTTCAACTACTGTTTCTGCTAAAGCAACTCGACGAGTGTGATAGTCTGTCGGATCATCCACATCTGAAACTAAAATTTCTCTGGCTTCAATAGGTGTTTTAGACAAGATAGCTACACCTTCATGATAGCGATCATAACCGATATGGTTGTAGGCCCAAGTCCAGTAGTAATTTTTCCCATGCTCAGACAACTTCTCTACCAAAAGTCGTACATAGTGGTCTTGATGAATCGGCTCAGCCGATGGTAATGGCTGATAAAGTGGGCCTGTTTCTACTTGCGCTGAAGTGATTTCTTGGTTGATTTCCTGAAAACAAATCAAATCATAACTGTTTTCAAGGATATCTTGAAGTAAAAGTTGAAACTTTTGTTCAGGATCTTTTTCCATCCAACTATGGGTATTGAGTGTTAAAAACTTCATTCTTTTCTCCTATAAACAAGAGGTTGGAATCAGCTTCCAACCTCCTAAATATTACAATTCTACTTTTGCAACTGCTGTTTTAGCAGCAAGAGAACCTGTTTTTTCTAATTTAACTGATTTGATCGCATCACCATTTGTGAAGACAACTACTGTTGAAGTTTCACGTCCTGCTGCACGGATAGCATCCAAGTCAGCTGTGACAAGGAGATCACCTGCTGCAACTTTTTGTCCTTCAGCAACATGAACTGTAAATGGTTTACCTTCAAGACTTACTGTGTCCAAACCAATGTGAACAAGCACTTCAAGACCTGCTTCAGTCACAAGACCAAGAGCGTGTTTAGTTGGGAAGATGCTTGATACAGTACCTGAAACTGGAGATACAATGTTTCCATTTGCTGGTTCCACCGCAAATCCATCACCCATCATTTTTTGAGCAAATACTGGGTCTTTTACTTGTTCCAAGGCAACCACTTGACCGTCAGCAACTGAATAAACTTCTTCAGTTACACCTTTATATACAACAGCATTTTTAGAAGATGATGCCATTTGACTTGGAAGAGTTTCAGGAATCACTTCACCTGAGTCAAGAAGGTCTTGAATATCTGATTTCAAAACATCAGCTTTAGGTCCGTAGATAGCTTGAACCCCTTGTCCTTTCATGACAAGACCCATAGCTCCTTCTGCTTTCCATTGCTCTGCATTTCCTACTTTATCTGCATCTTTAACAGTTACACGAAGACGAGTCATACATGCGTCAACGTCAACGATGTTAGCACGTCCACCAAGAAGGTTGATGATGTTAACAGCTTGAGAAGCTTCTGCAACTTTTGACTCACCAGAAGCAGCAGATTCTGATGAACCTTCAGCAGTTTCGTAGTTTCCGTTACGTCCTGGAGTAGCATAGTTGAATTTTTGAATCATGAAGTTGGCGATGAAGTACATGATAACCGCAAATAGTGCTGTTACCCAGATAAAGTTAATGATATCCATTCCAAGACCCGCATTGATCGCCATTGGTGTACGAGTCAAGAATTCGATAGAACCAAATGAGTGCATACGTAGGTTAACCACGTCAGCCATAGCAAAGGCAGCACCTTGAACTACTGAATAAACAAGATACATAGGTGTTGCAACGAACATGAACATATATTCAATTGGCTCAGTAACACCAGTCAAGAAAGTTGCAAGAGCTGTCGCAATCATCATTCCTTTGTATTGGTGTTTCTTGTCTGCTTCAACATTACGGTAAATAGCAGCAGCCACACCCATCAAGATACCGAATGAACCAATCATTTGTCCAACTTTGAAACGAGCTGGATGAACTGTGTCTAGCAATGTTTGATATTGGCTAGCATCAGTACCTTTAAGGTTAACTAGGTCTGTTACCCATGCAAGCCAAAGTGGGTCTTGACCAAATACTTGAGTACCTTTTGCTGCACCTGTTAAGACATCATAAGTACCACCAAGCGCTGTGTAGTTCATTGGGATAGTCAACATGTGGTGAAGTCCAAATGGCAAGAGCAAGCGTTCCAAAGTACCATACAAGAATGGTGCAAGAATTGGAGCAGTTTCTTGTGAGTTGGCAATCCAGATACCGAAGTTGTTGATACCTGTCTGAATCAATGGCCAGAAAATTGAAAGAAGAATTGCAGCAATTGCTGAACGAAGAATAACTACAAATGGTACAAAACGTTTCCCGTTGAAGAATGAAAGGGCATCAGGAAGTTTACGGAAGTTGTAGTATTTATTAAAAGCAGTCGCTCCAACAAAACCTGAGATAATCCCTACAAATACCCCCATGTTAAGCGCTGGTGCCTCAAGTACGCTAATGAAGTAATCAGAAACCTTGATAGATCCACCAAAAATTGTTGAAACCATAGCGTTAGGATCCTTCAACATATCCCCTGATACACCGAAGATTGTTCCAGTGATACGGTTAATCAAGATGAAGGCAAGACCAGCGGCGAAAGCACCACCAGCACGTTCTTTAGCCCAGCTTCCTCCAATAGCAAGGGCAAACAAAATATGAAGGTTACCGATAACTCCCCAACCAATTTGCTCTAGTACGCCACCAGTAATAACTAGGGGAGCAAGGTTTGGGTCAATCATTGCAAGCGTCTTACCGATTGAAATCATCAAACCAGCCGCCGGCATAACAGCGATAACCACCATTAAAGCCTTACCGAATTTCTGCCAAAATTCGAAAGACAAGACATTTTTGAATGTATCTTTCATCATTCAAATCTCCTTTATATTTATTCGGCAAACGTTTTACGAAAACGTTTGCGCGTGTTTATGTTTTAATTTTACCACTTTTTATTTTTTTGTAAAGGCTTTTATAAAAAAAATTTGATTTTTTCTTTCGTTTCACTTTCTAGGCATGCTCTCTCTTGCTGACCTTTTTTGAGTTTGTCGGTCTTTTCTGATATAATATTAGCTATGAAATCCTATAATACCTTGAATGATTATTATCGAAACTTATTTGGAGAAAAAACCTTTAAAGTTCCTATTGATGCTGGATTTGATTGTCCAAACCGAGATGGGACTGTGGCACATGGAGGCTGTACTTTTTGCACAGTTTCTGGTTCTGGAGATGCAATCGTTGCACCTGATGCTCCTATCCGTGAGCAATTCTATAAAGAAATTGACTTTATGCATCGTAAATGGCCTGAAGTTAAAAAATATTTGGTTTACTTCCAAAATTTTACCAATACCCATGAAAAACTTGAAGTGATTCGCGAACGCTATGAACAAGCTATCAACGAACCTGGGGTTGTCGGTATCAATATCGGTACTCGTCCAGACTGTCTTCCCGATGAGACTATCGAATACTTGGCAGAATTATCAGAGCGAATGCATGTTACCGTAGAGTTAGGCTTACAAACAACATATGAAGCTACTTCTGAATTAATTAACCGTGCCCACTCCTATGAACTCTATGTGGAAACAGTTAAACGCTTGAGAAAATATCCCAAGATTGAAATTGTTGCCCATTTGATTAATGGCTTGCCAGGGGAAACTCATGATATGATGGTGGAAAATGTTCGTCGCTGTGTGACGGATAATGATATTCAAGGGATTAAACTTCACCTACTTCACCTCATGACCAATACTCGGATGCAACGTGATTATCATGAAGGTCGTTTGCAGCTCATGAGTCAGGATGAATATGTCAAGGTCATCTGTGATCAGCTAGAAATCATTCCCAAGCATATCGTTATCCATCGGATTACGGGTGATGCGCCTAGAGATATGCTGATTGGTCCTATGTGGAGTCTCAATAAATGGGAAGTTCTAAATAGCATTGATGCTGAAATGAGACGTCGAGGTAGTGTTCAAGGATGCAAGGCTGTAAAACAGGAGTTTATGAATGAAAAGACCACTTGAAATGGCGCATGATTTTCTTGCCCAAGTCATCACCCAAGAGGATATTGTTGTTGATGCGACCATGGGAAATGGCCACGATACCCTATTTCTTGCCAAGTTAGCTAAACAAGTCTACGCTTTTGATATACAAGAACAAGCTCTGGAAAAGACAAGTCAACGTCTAGAAGAAGCTGGCTTGACTAATGTTGAATTACTTCTACAAAGTCATGAAACCGTGGATCAGTTTGTGGCAGAAGCCAAGGCAGGTATTTTTAATCTCGGTTATCTTCCTTCTGCCGATAAATCTATCATTACTAAACCCCACACAACCATTGAGGCACTAGATAAACTTTGCCATATGCTGGTTAAGGGTGGACGAATAGCCATCATGATTTATTACGGGCATGAAGGCGGAGATATAGAACGAGATGCAGTCATGGATTTTGTCAGTCAGTTACCGCAACAAGAATACACTGCCACTATCTATCGCACTCTCAACCAAATCAACAATCCACCGTTTTTGGTCATGATTGAAAAATTAGAAAGGTATCGACATGGATAAACAGTACCTAAAAGATAAAATAGAAGCCATGCGTCACAACTTTGTTGAATCTACTCAACACGAACGTGCAGTCGGGATTCTAGACGAAGCTCGCATGAGCAAGAAAATGTTGAAAATCAAGAAAAAACTGATTACTCTTGAAATGGAGCGTTGTCAGAAAAAAATCGAACATAAGGACTGCTCAAAGATTGATCAAAAAATTCAAGAACAAAAGGAACTTTTTGAAGTCTGTCGTAACCAAAAATAGGGAGGTGGAAAATGAATTTACTTTTTTATCTCTTGGTATTTTTACTAGTTCTCATCGTTTCTAGTACGACCAATAAGCTGCTTCCCTTTTTACCCATGCCCCTGATTCAAATTTTGTTAGGAATTGGAATTGGGCTTTGCTTACCCAACAACCAATATCACTTAGATACTGAGTTATTCCTAGCTTTAGTCATTGGCCCGCTACTATTCCGAGAGGCTCAAGAAGCAGACATTACTTCTATCCTAAAACACTGGCGGATTGTCCTCTTTTTGATTTTTCCAGTTATCTTTATCTCAGCCTTGAGCATGGGAGGAGTCGCCCATGTCCTTTGGGCTAGTCTTCCATTGGCCGCCTGCCTAGCAGTTGGTGCTGCCTTAGGGCCTACTGACATGGTTGCCTTCGCTTCCCTTTCGGAACGCTTCACCTTTCCAAAACGAGTTTCTAATATCCTAAAAGGGGAAGGACTTCTGAATGATGCTTCTGGTCTAGTAGCCTTTCGTGTTGCTCTCATTGCTTGGACAACAGGGACATTTTCAATCGCTCAAGCAGGAATTTCCCTAGCTATTTCCATCGTTGGAGGTTTTGCAGTTGGCCTTATAACAGCCTTCATTAATCGCTCCCTTCACTCCTTCCTCCTCAGCGTACGAGCTACTGATATCGCCAGTGAACTCTTGCTGGATCTCAGTTTACCACTTTTAACATTCTTCATAGCTGAAGAGATTCATGTTTCTGGAATTATTGCGGTCGTTGTCGCTGGTATTTTAAAAGCTAGTCGTTTCAAGAAAATAAATCTGCTTGAAGCCCAAGTTGATACTGTTACAGAGACTGTATGGCACACAGTAACCTTTATGCTTAATGGTTCTGTCTTTGTTATTTTGGGAATGGAACTGGAGATGATTGCGGAGCCAATTCTTAAGAATGCTTTTTATAACAATGTACTCCTTCTCATCACTATCTTCCTCTTAACCTTCCTACTCTTTGCCATCCGCTTTCTCATGATTTACGGCTTTTACGCGTTTCGAATAAAGAAACTTCAAAAAAGCCTCCACAAGTATGTCAAAGATATGCTTCTCTTGACATTCTCTGGCGTTAAAGGAACTGTTTCTATTGCCACCATCCTCTTGATACCGTCTAACTTAGAGCAGGAATATCCGCTCCTTCTCTTCCTCGTAGCTGGTGTAACCCTGGCCAGTTTCCTTACTGGATTATTGGTCTTGCCACACCTTTCTGAAGAGCAAGAACCATCTAAGGATCATCTCATGCACATCGCTATCCTAAACGATGTTGCCATGGAGTTAGAGAAAGATTTGGAACATACTAAAAACAAGGTTCCCCTCTATGCTGCTATCGATAATTATCACGGACGGATTGAAAATCTCATCCTCAGCCAAGAAAACAAAGAAATCCAAGAAGACTGGGAAGCTCTTAAACTCTTGATTCTCAGTATCGAGAACGATGGTTTGGAACAGGCCTATGAAGAAGGCAAAATCGGTGAAAGAGGTTATCGTGTTTATCAACGGTACTTGAAAAGCATGGAGAACAATATTAAGCGAAACTTTGCTTCTCGCCTAACCTACTACTTCCTTGTTTCTATCCGGATTGTGCGTTTTCTCCTTCATGAATTGCTCACATTTGGAAAAACCTTCCGTTCTTGGAGAGACAAAGGAAATCAAAGACTACTAGCCATCGATTATGATCAGATTGCAGAGCTCTACCTAGCCAACACTGAAATCATCATCGAAAGTTTGGAAAACCTGAAAGGGATTTATAAGAGTTCCTTGATTAGCTTTATGCAGGAATCACGTCTCCGTGAAACCAGTCATATTACCAGTGGTGCCTTTGTGGAACGGGTTATCAATCGTATCAAACCCAATAACATTGATGAAATGTTGAGAGGCTACTATCTAGAACGTAAGTCTATCTTTGAATACGAAAAACAAAAACTCATCTCAGCCCAGTATGCCAAAAAATTACGACAAAATGTAAACAACCTAGAAACCTATTCTCTAAAAGAAGCAGCCAACACACTACCTTATGATATGATGGAATTAGTTCGCAGAAATTAAGATTTAGGTTATTATTGTGGAGGATTATGCAATGAAAAAGTTGTGGAAACAACTAACCAATAGGCCTTTATTGAAAGCTTTTTTGCACTACTATCGTGTTTCAGATATTGAATTAACCAGTGTAGCCGTGGCCTATTATTGGTTGATTTCAATCTTCCCCTTACTTATGATAGCTGTCAATATCTTGCCTTATTTTCAAATTCCAATCTCTGATTTCTTGATCACACTAAAGGAATTTTTACCAGATACGATCTATGATGTAGTAGCAAAGATTGCTCGAGAAGTACTGACTCAACCATCTGCTGGTCTCTTGAGCTTTGCAGTTATCTCAGCCCTTTGGACCTTCTCAAAATCCATGAATTTCCTCCAAAAATCTTTTAATAAAGCTTATGGAATCGCTAAAAACAGAGGGCTTATTTCCCATCAACTGATGAGTCTCCTGGTTAGTTTAGGATTACAGATTCTCTTTGCACTTGCTCTATTCCTAAGTATGTTTGGTCATATGTTATTGGATCTGTTAAAAAACTACTGGAAATCCGAAAGTTCTCTATTTGCATATTTACAGGATTTTACAGGACCGCTGATTTATGCCTTTCTTTTTGCGATCTTGATCATGCTCTATTATTTCCTTCCGAATGTGAAAGTCGGTCATATTCGTTACGTGCTTCCTGGAAGTCTATTCGTACTTCTTACTCTTATATCTCTATTAACAATCTTTTCAGCTTATTTCAACAATTATGTTAACTATCTAGTCGACGTTCGATTTTTTAGTTCCATCATCGTTGTTATCATGATGTTCTGGTTTATAATTATTGCCAAGATATTAATTATCGGTGCTGTGATCAATGCCAGTGTTCAAAGCCTAAAAGACCCGGACTTTAAAGCAAATCAATAATTTTTTATCGATTAATACTCAATGAAAATCAAAGAGCAAACTAGGAAGCGAGCCGCAGGTTGCTCAAAACACCGTTTTGAGGTTGTGGATAGAACTGACGAAGTCAGCTCAAAATACTATTTTGAGGTTGCAGATGGAAGCTGACGTGGTTTGAAGAGATTTTCGAAGAGTATAAACAAATCAATCCCCCAGTCATCAGATACTGGGGGATTTTTGAATTAGTTACCTTATTGTCCACTAGTCAGGGCTTGCAATTCTGTTTTTAGATACTGAGCCAAATGTTGGTGAGCAAAAATAGTGGCATTTTTTTCTGCTGTAGGATTGTAGTTGGTGTTGGTATTTACATCATAGACATAAATGTCTCCACTCTCTGATTGAACCCATTCAATCGCCGCAACTTCAATCTGAGCATTTTTCAAGAAATTCTCATAAGCTTCTCTTCGACCATCTGGTAGAGATTCTGTAATCTGGAATTTCTCAGACGTTTCTAGTTGTTCTGATCTCTTGCCGATTTGACAACCATCTGCTGGACAAAGTTGGAAACCATCTGAAGAGTCGATTGAAACAGTGTAGAGAAACTTTTGATTGATAAACTCTGAACGACGGATACGTCCATCACTTGGCTTGATGTAGGCTTGTAACAAGGTAATACCGTCCACTGAAGGTTCAAAGAGGGGACTATTGACATAGGCTTCAAGTTCTTCTTCATTTTGAAAGAGTTGAACCCCCAATCCTTTACCTGCTCGATTATGCTTGGTAATCAAAGGATAAATGTTTAATTTTCTTGCCGCTTCAATGATGTTTTCTTGACCTAAAACCGCAACTGTTGCAGGAGTCTCGATACCAGATTCGTTTAACTTCAAATATTGTTTGACTTTACTGATTTCTAGGTTGATGGCACCAGTCCCATTCACAACCTTGCGCCCGTGTGCTTCTAACCAAGTAATCACCTGCTCTGTAAATTCGGGTGCATAGCGATGTCCTCTGGTGTGAGAGGATGCGGACATGCGATTGTAAAAGATACCTTGTGGAGGTTGGCTTTGCAAATCTAAAACCCCACTAGACAAATCCCACAGTTCATAAGGGACTTCTAGTTCTTCCAACCATTTGACCAAATGCTGGGTCCATTCAAGATTCTCATGGATTACATAAACTCTTGCTTCACTCATTACTCATATCTCCTTAAGAAAAGCTGACTGATAATTGGCTTTCCTTTTCTTCTTTTAAAATATATCCTTCTGTTTTTTCGATAACGCTAACTGTTAAGATTTGACCCAGAACATTGATCATGGTACGGCCGGCATTGACAAAGAAATCAACTGCAAAAATCAAGGCCACTCCTTCAACTGGCAAGCCTAATTGAGGTGCTGCAGCTAGTAGAACTACGACAGCTCCTGATGGTACGATTGCTGCAGTTTTTCCAATCAAAGTCAGCAATAAAACAGTAAACAAGAGACTTGATAAAGAAAATTGAATGCCATAGGCGTGAGCGATAAAGATTGTCGCTACTGAGAAATAAACTGCTGCTCCCTCTAAGTTAAAAGTATATCCTAAAGGAACAACTAAATCAATTGTATGCTCGTCATGCCCCTGTTTTTTCAAATCTTTAAGAAGTGATGGCAAGACAACACTAGAACTACCCGTAACAAAGGCCAGGGTCAAGATTTTTCCAAAAGATTTTTTCCCGATAACACCAGCTACCGCAACAACGATGGTTGGAAAGATTAGCGGAATGATAACCATATTGATCAGTTTAATAAAAGCCTGACCTAAAAATTGATAAGACTTCCTGCGAAACAAAATATGATACAATAAAACTATGAATTATGAATCAAGTAAACCATTAACTGATGCACGCTTTAAACGCCTTGTTGGTGTTCAGCGCACTACTTTTGAAGAGATGTTAGCTGTGTTAAAAACAGCTTATCAA
>NZ_JWAJ01000014.1 GCF_001068775.1 Streptococcus pseudopneumoniae | reverse complement strand
TCGTAGATGGTTACCTAAAGGAACTAAGAAAACGACTCCCAAAGAAGTCGCATTCATCGAAAAGTGGATTAATAACTATCCTAAAAAATGCTTGAACTACAAGTCGCCTAGAGAAGACTTCTTACTGGCTAACCTGAACTTGAAATTTATAGTCAATTGAACCTAAAACAGTACATAATGTGGTATAATCTTCTTATGGCATATT
>NZ_JWAJ01000002.1 GCF_001068775.1 Streptococcus pseudopneumoniae | reverse complement strand
TGCCAAGTTGTAGTACTTTTTTCGAGGCTCTTTTGTCTTGTTCTTGTTTCAATTGACTATAGTGATGGCTTTTCCATGCAAAGAGTTTGTATTAAACCTAACTAAGCGAGGTAATCCCTATGCCAGAAAAATCTTGTTCATGTGCATTCATAACATCGCTTCAGCTAGTCATACCAATCCCTACCATATCGCCGACTTTTATGAGAAACGAAAAAGACAATCGACAATAGCTTCAACCAAGCCACA
>NZ_JWAJ01000013.1 GCF_001068775.1 Streptococcus pseudopneumoniae | reverse complement strand
TAGCTTAGCGATGATTTCTTTATGCGTTCCAGCATCAAGATAATCCAAGATTATGATGTTCTTATCTTTAATTTCGAGTAAGTTTGTGATAAAATTTAATTGTTCCATAAGATTCTTTCTAATGATGGTTTGGTCACTTTTCATTATAGGTCTTATGGGACTTTTTTTCTACAACAAAATAGGCTCCATAATTCCTATGGTGGTTCTACCCACTACAGAAATTATAGAGCCCAAATTACCAGCCAGCGCCTAAAGACGCTGGCTTTCACGTTGTTCAAGCCTCATTGCTC
>NZ_JWAJ01000012.1 GCF_001068775.1 Streptococcus pseudopneumoniae | reverse complement strand
CTACAACGAAATAGGCTCCATAATATCTATAGGGGATTTACCCACTACAGAAATTATAGAGCCTACTTACAAAGAGCACCTTTCGGGGTGTTCTTTTTTAATCCTCAATAGAGAGTTCACCCCCAAATTCACACCAATAGTCTTTGTCTTATACAATTTCTTCCTAGTATGAGTTTAGTATGATATAATTAAATACGAATAATTTAAAGGAGTTATAAATGAAAATAGGAAAAGGCATCAATTGGATTTTGATTCTGTTAAGTTGCTTAATTGCTATAGTACTGATAAGTTTTATGTTCTTCTTTAATCATAAGAAGCAAGATGCAGAAGCAGTAAGTACTCCAACAGAACAAGTTTCTACTACTAGTACGACATCAACTAGTACAACAAGTGCAACAACGACCACTAGTTTAACAACTACTCAAGATAGTATTACGACTACGGAGGAAAAACCTTCGACACAAGAAGAGCAAACGAATGCTAAATCACAAAAAATAGATGAGCAAGCCATTCTAAATGGAGATTTCTCTACTCTAGTTGGAACATGGAGAAATGGACTTGGGCAAGAGTTTACATTCGATAAAAGTGGACTAGTAAATAGTGGGAACATTGAGAAAGTGAGCATAGCTAGCGATGGGAGTGTTAACTTCAGCGTTAGATCTGGTTTTACAGGGTATGGAATGAGTATTTATCCTGCTGGACTTACTATAGCTGGGTTAGATTCTGACTTAAGTAAAAACAGGCTTACTGCTGGTCAAGCTGCTCCAACTAGCTCAGAACAAGTTTTTTATAAAGTAGACTAAATGATTAACCATCTCATCAAATTTGAGATGTTTTTCTTCTTTATTTGTAAGTCATGGTCATTTTATGAAGATGAAGCAAGTAGGGTTCAAAAACAGCTTCCATAAGCGTTCCAGCTTGTTTAGCAAGATGTTGGAATTTATGAGGACCTTGACGGATATTATTTTTCTTCATAGTATGTTGTGTTATAATGTAGATACGATATGAATAAATTAAGATATCTCTGTAAATTCTGTAAATGTCACTTTATGTGAACATGAGTACATTTGAATTTATAGAATGATAGGAAATGGTTTACAATGATAAGTCTAGAGCTGATGTCTGAAGAAAATAGTATAGATGTTTATTCTTTTGAAAAAGAAAATCGGGAGTATTTTGAGCGGAGTCTACCTCCTAGACCAGCTACCTATTTTGATTCAGAAGGTTTTAAAGAGATTACAAGGGAATTGTTAAGGGAACAAGAGAATCATGATGTCTACATGCATCTTATTAGAGATGCACAAGGTACTATGGTCGGAAGAATCAATTTAAGTGTTTTAGGGAAGGATAGAAAAACAGCAGAACTTGGATATAGGATTGGAGAAAATGTTACCAATTTAGGATATGCAAGCGAAGCAGTTAAACTCGTTTTAGAAAAGGCCTTTACTACTTATGGTTTACATAAGATTATCGCAGGGACGGCAAGGGACAATCAGGCTTCTCAGAGAGTGCTTTTAAAAAATGGTTTCACCTTTAGTAGAATCATAGAGAATGACTTTCAAATGCATAACGAGTGGATTCATACGGCAGTATTTGAGATAAGGAATCTATAGCATCATCATTCCCAGTCGTTTGCCAAAACTAAACATTTCTAGTAGACATTTGTCTACTTTTATATGGAAAATATAGTAGAATGAATCTAGAACAGTACACCAAGACTGCTAAAAATGTTTTAGAATCTATATTGTACTACTCTAAGTTCAATCCACTATAGCATTCTTTGTTCTTGTTTTTAGTTCCCTATCGTCATGATTACAAGCCAATTTGTATCTATAATACTTCTTTATTAGCCTTGTTTCTTGTCAAACTTTTTAATCCTCAGATCAAGACGAATATCTTATTAGCTAGTTTTGCTAGGGGATTTAATATTCTATTAAATTCTTTAATTTTCTTTTATCTTTATTTTTTTGAATTAAGGAATCTTAGTTTTAGTCTTTTCTACTCTTTTGTTTACTATATTTTATAAAAATTTTTATCATTCCTTTATGCTTGGTTTCTAGTCAAAATTCTAAGTATGGTCCTTATCTAGTCCATAGTAGTTTCTTTAAGGGGAATGCTTCAGATGTGATTCATGTTTAATTTTATAAAAATGATGACTTTCTACTTTTTGGTAGGAAGTTTTTTATTATTTCTATATCGAAATAGTTGACAGATGTAATTTAGGGTGTTACAATAACTAAAAGGTTCGATATAGAACAAAAAAGGAGACAAAATGGACAAGATGTTAGGGGGATACCAAGCTCTACAGATTCGATTGTTAAACGGGCGTATCTTTCAAAAACTATTGAGCAAGCAACCAGATGCTCAATACAGAAGTGAACAGGGAAAAATTTTAACGATTTTGTGGAAGCAAGAGTTGGGGTGCGCTACAGCGACCGATATCGCTCTTGCGACGGGTCTAGCCAATAATACATTGACCAGTATGGTTAAGAAATTGGAAGAACAAGGCTTGGTCACGATTCAACCTTGCACACAAGATAAAAGGAAAAAATATATCTCTTTGACAGACCTCGGTTGGGCGCAAAAAGAAATTGGAGACCGTGTTAGTAAAGAATTGGGTGAAATTTTCTACCAAGGATTTTCCAATCAAGAAATCCGAGAATTTGAGGCTTATCAAGAGCGTATTATCACAAATCTAAAAGCTAAAGAAAATGACATCTAAGGAAAGGAAGTTACAGTTATGATTGGTATTACGGGGGTAACAGGGAAATTAGGTTCTTATGTGGCGAATCTTATAGATCAAAAAGGAATTGCTTCCGTCCATTTAGCACGAAGCCCAGAGCGTGCAAAGATCTATGCGTCTGCGGAAATCCGTAGAATATCGTATGCCAATACTCCAGAGGTGGTTGAGGCCTTGAAGGGTATTGATATCTTGTTGATGGTTTCTACTCGGGAAAATCAAGAGCGTGTCAAGGAACACAAGGACTTTTTAGATGCTGCAAACCTAGCAGGAGTAGAGCATATCGTCTATACCTCCTTTTATGGGGCAGATGAGAAGGCAACTTTCACCTTGTCTCGAGATCATGCCCAGACGGAATCCTATATCAAGGAGTTAGGGTTCACCTACACTTTTTTGAGAGATAATTTTTACTTGGACTTCCTGATTGATATGGCGCTTGAAAATGGAGAGATTCGTGGTCCGGCCGGCAGTGGTCTTGTGTCAGCTGTTGCCCGTAAGGACACATCTAGGGTTGCAGTAGAGATTCTTTTAAATCCTAAGGAATGGGAAAATCAAAGCTTGAATTTGACAGGGCCAGAGGATCTTTCCATGGAAGAAATCGTAGCGCTTCTCTCAAAAGAGACCGGTAAGGCCATCGCGTATGTGGATGAAACAGTAGAAGAAGCTTATGAGTCACGGAAAAAATGGCCAGCACAAACTTGGGAGTACGATGCCTGGGTCAGCACTTATACAGCTATCAAAGTTGGGGAACAAGCTGGGGTTTCAACAGATATCGAAAAAGTCCTAGGGCATCCGGCAAGTAGCCTATTGGATACTCTTAGAGATAGAAAACTTATAGAGGAAGAACATGATTGAATACAAACATGTAGCCTTGCGCTACACGGATAAAAACATTTTAAAAGATGTCAATCTTCGCATTGAAAATGGAGAATTCATGGTGCTAGTGGGTCCTTCAGGATCTGGGAAGACCACTATGATCAAGATGGTCAATCGTCTTTTGGAACCGACAGATGGCAATATCTATATGGATGGGAAACGCATCAAAGACTATGACGAACGGGAGTTACGTCTCAGTACCGGCTATGTCCTTCAAGCTATTGCCCTATTTCCTAACTTGACAGTTGCGGAAAATATTGCTCTCATTCCTGAGATGAAGGGCTGGACTAAAGAACAAATCACTTCTAAAACAGAAGAACTCTTGGATAAGGTTGGTCTGCTTGCTGCAGAGTATGCTCATCGGTTACCAAGCGAGTTATCTGGTGGGGAGCAACAGCGGATTGGGATTGTGCGGGCCATCATTGGGGAACCAAAGATTCTATTGATGGACGAGCCTTTTTCAGCCTTAGATGCCATTTCTCGCAAGCAGTTGCAAGCTCTCACCAAAGACTTGCACAAGGAGTTCGGTATGACGACCATCTTCGTTACTCATGATACGGACGAGGCCTTGAAATTAGGCGATCGAATTGCTGTTTTACAGGATGGAGAAATTCGCCAGGTCGCAGAACCTGAAACAATTTTACAAGCGCCTGCGACAGACTTTGTAGCAAACTTGTTTGGAGGTAGCCTTCATGTCTAATTTGATTTCAACCTTTCAAGAGCGATTTAGTGAATGGGTAACCGCTCTTGGTCAACACCTACAATTATCGCTTTTGACCTTATTGGTCGCTATTTTTCTAACCATCCCACTTGCGGTTTATCTAAATGGTCACAAAAAGGCAGCGAATTGGGTACTACAAGTTGCGGGTATCTTCCAGACTATTCCCTCAATGGCTTTGTTGGGTCTCTTTATCCCTTTCATGGGGATTGGAACCTTACCAGCCCTTACAGCCCTTGTCATCTACGCTATTTTCCCGATTTTAGAAAATACGATCACAGCCTTGAACGGGATTGATCCTAGTCTTGAGGAAGCAGGGATTGCTTTTGGGATGACCAAGTGGGAGCGACTCAAGAAGTTTGAAATTCCACTTGCCATGCCTGTCATTGTATCGGGGGTTCGTACAGCAACCGTTATGATCATTGGGACAGCGACTTTAGCCGCTCTTGTGGGAGCTGGTGGATTGGGCTCCTTTATCCTTTTGGGTATTGATCGTCGGAATGCTAGTCTGATTTTAATCGGGGCTATTTCATCGGCTATCTTAGCCATTCTCTTTAATGTCATTCTCAAATGGTTGGAAAAGGCAAAGTTGCGTACAATTGTTGCGGCCTTTGCTGTTATGTTCCTTGGTTTGGGAGTTAGTTATGCTCCAAGCATTATTCCACATAATGAGAAAGACAATCTCGTCATTGCTGGGAAGTTGGGACCTGAGCCTGAGATTCTCATGAATATGTATAAACTTCTCATCGAGGAAAATACGGATATGACGGTGACGGTCAAGCCTAACTTTGGGAAGACAGATTTCCTTTATCAAGCGCTGAAAAAAGGGGACATTGATATCTATCCAGAATTTTCTGGAACAGTGACAGAGAGTCTCCTCCAACCATCGCCACAAATTGGGCATGACCCGGAAAAGGTTTACGAGGTGGCTCGTGACGGCATTGCCAAACAGGATCAACTAGCCTTTCTTAAACCCATGGCTTATCAAAACACTTATGCTATAGCAGTTCCTAAAAAAATTGCGCAAGAATATGGGCTTAAGACGATTTCAGACTTGAAAAAAGTAGAAGGACAGCTCAAGGCGGGATTCACTCTAGAGTTTAATGACCGTGAGGATGGAAACAAGGGCTTGCAGTCTGTTTATGGATTGAATCTCAATGTGGCAACCATGGAGCCAGCCCTTCGCTATGATGCGATTAAGGCTGGAGATATTCAGATTATGGAAGTTTACTCGACAGACCCTGAAATCGAGCGTTACCAACTTCAAATTTTAGAAGACGATCAACACCTCTTCCCTCCTTATCAAGGCGCTCCACTCATGAAAGCTGAATTACTCGAAAAACATCCTGAGTTGGAAGCAGTCCTCAATAAACTAGCTGGTAAAATCACTGAGAGCCAGATGAGTCAGATGAACTACCAGGTTAGTGTGGAAGGTAAATCAGCTGAAGAAGTAGCACGGGACTTTCTCCTTAAAGAAGGAATACTTAAGCAATAATCAAAGGAGTATTAGTTTATGAGTATACAAAAAAGGATCAAAAGATCCTTTTTTATTGTACCAAGGCTAACAAGATGGTAAGCACCAGTGCAATTCCAATTCGAATCAGATGGTGGGTTGGATGGAAGTTTTCTTTTTGTTTGCCATTCCAATAGGCTCCGTAGCAAATTAATCCACAGCCAATCAGCCAAAGAGATAGTGCGATAATCGGCAAAAAGAAGTAGAGGAAGATAGATAAGGTCGCAAGGCTACTTCCGATAAGGAGAAGCCGATTTCCTAGGAGATTCCTGCCTTTTCTTAATTCTGAAAGGCTAGCCAATAAATGAAGAAGAGGAAAAGCAAGAGCTAAGAAGATTATAAAAATAACAAGAATAATAACGATGTTCATAGGATTTCCTTTCTAGCTAGAATAATGATAATTTATTTTTGTTTGGTTGTCATCTCCATGACATCCAAGTAAAATCCAACTACTTGGTCTTCCTTATAAGATTTTCCTTTTTTGAGCCACCAGGTTAGTGTTTCGATAAAGTTAGTTACAACAAAGTGTTTGAGGTAGGAAGTAGGAATATTAGGATAGGCAACTTGCAAGTCCTCTGCTACCATGGGATAAACATGGTGTTCCAATTCTTTCTGCAATTGACGGAGGAAGTAGTCATTTTTAGAGAAAAGGAGACTGGTGACGTGGTCTTGATTTTTCTTAAAATGTGAAAAGATATGAGCCAAATAAGCTTCTGTAGATATATTTTTCTCGTGTTCAAAAAGATGATGAAAGAGATATCGGCAGAGCTCATCTAGGAGTAATTCCTTACTTTCATAATGGCTATAAAAGGTAGAGCGACCGACATCTGCGAGGTCTATTATCTCCTGAACGGTAATCGTTTCAAAGCTTTTTTGATTTAGTAATTGTAAAAAAGCAGTATAGATAGCTTTTCGAGTCTTGGTAATGCGACGATCTTGAGCAGTCATATGGACACTTTGAACAAACTATTCGGTATCTTACAAAGTGAATAGTTTGTTCCTATCCTTTCTGTAATGAATGTTAGATAATGATAATGAACAGGATGTTCATGAATCTATTATAACAAAGGAATGATGATTATGAAGACAAAACATACAGTTTGGTTAGCTTTTTTCTTAAATTTGAGTTATGCCATTATCGAGTTTATCGCTGGTGGAGTGTTTGGTTCCAGTGCTGTTCTTGCTGACTCTGTTCATGATTTGGGAGATGCAATCGCAATTGGGGTATCAGCCTTTCTTGAAACAATTTCCAATCGTGAAGAAGATAGTCATTATACCCTGGGTTATAAACGGTTTAGTCTTCTAGGTGCCTTGGTAACAGCTGTGATTCTGATTACAGGGTCCGTTTTGGTCATTTTGGAAAATATAACGAAACTCTTTCATCCACAACCTGTCAATGATGAGGGGATTCTCTGGCTAGGAATCATCGCTGTTAGCATTAATGTACTAGCAAGTCTAGTAGTTCGTAAGGGAAAAACTAAGAATGAGTCTATTTTGAGCCTGCACTTTCTGGAAGATACTCTGGGTTGGGTGGCTGTTATCCTGATGGCCATTGTTCTGCGATTTACCGACTGGTATATTCTGGATCCGCTCCTATCCCTTGTCATTTCCTTCTTTATTCTGTCGAAAGCCATTCCACGTTTTTGGAGCACGCTCAAGATTTTCCTTGATGCTGTGCCAGAAGGAGTGGATATCAAGCAAGTAAAAAGCGACTTGGAGCAGTTGGACCATGTCGCTAGCCTTAATCAGCTCAATCTCTGGACTATGGATGGTTTGGAAAAAAATGCCATTGTCCATGTTTGTCTAAAAGAAATTGAACAGATGGAGGTTTGTAAAGAATCCATTCGAACCCTACTCAAAGATTGTGGTTTCCAAAATATCACCATTGAGATTGATGCGGACCTAGAAACTCACCAAGCCCATAAGCGGAATATGGAGGAGATAGAGGCAATCCAAAGATATGAACATGAACATCATCATTAATGAGATGTAGTATAAGTGAGCGAAAGCTTGATAAAAAGTGTATACTTAAGGTAGTTAGATACAGAGAGGAAATGTTATGAAATCAGCAATTTATACCAAGGCAGGTCAGGTCGGTATTGAAGAAGTTAAGCGTCCAAGCATTCAAGAATCGGATGACGTCATTATCCGTGTGGTTCGTGCTTGTGTTTGTGGTTCGGATCTTTGGAGTTACCGAAATCCAGATATTAAAGCGGGGCATAAAAATAGTGGACACGAAGCGATTGGAATCGTTGAAGAAACTGGAGAAGCCATTACCACGGTCAAGCCTGGTGATTTTGTGATTGTGCCATTTACTCATGGTTGTGGGGAATGTGATGCCTGTCGTGCTGGATTTGATGGTTCCTGTGACAATCATATTGGAAATAACCTAGGTGGAAATTTCCAAGCTGAATATCTCCGCTTCCACTATGCTAATTGGGCCCTTGTAAAAATTCCTGGACAACCGTCTGACTACACAGAAGGTATGCTCAAGTCTCTCTTGACTCTGGCTGATGTCATGCCAACAGGCTATCATGCAGCGCGTGTGGCAGATGTGAAACCAGGTGATAAGGTTGTCGTAATTGGCGATGGGGCTGTTGGCCAATGTGCTGTCATTGCTGCTAAGATGCGTGGAGCTTCACAAATTATCCTTATGAGTCGTCATGAAGATCGACAAAAAATGGCCTTGGAGTCAGGAGCGACAGCTGTCGTGGGCGAACGTGGTGAAGAAGGTATTGCCAAGGTGCGTGAAATCCTCGGAGGAGGAGCAGATGCAGCACTTGAGTGCGTCGGTACTGAAGTGGCTGTTGAGCAAGCACTAGGTGTCCTTCACAATGGAGGGCGCATGGGATTTGTAGGAGTTCCACATTATAAGAATCGTGCTCTTGGTTCAACCTTTATGCAAAATATCTCTGTCGCAGGTGGAGCAGCTTCTGCGACAACATACGATAAGCAATTCTTGCTTAAAGCTGTTCTTGATGGTGATATCAATCCAGGCCGTGTCTTTACTTCAAGCTATAAACTGAAAGATATCGACCAAGCTTATAAGGCTATGGATGAACGCAAGACCATTAAGTCTATGATTGTGATGGATTAAAAAAAGAAAATCCTAATAGAGAACTGAAAAGCTCTTATTAGGATTTTTTTATGTTCAAGTGTTGTACTTAATGCAAGGTGCTTTCTCTTAACGTCAGTTTGGTTCCAAGCATGGTGAGGCTTGGAATTTTACGGCCATGAAGGACTTCTCTGTTCAAAATATCCATTCCTGTGCGTCCCATTTCTTCGGTGTAGACAGTAATGCTAGAAAGTGGTGGGAACACTTGCTTGGTTAGAATAGTATCATTAAAGGAAATAATGCTGACGCGCTCTGGTATGCTGATGCTGGCTTCTTGAAGGGCGCGAAGGGCACCGATTGCCAAACTATCACTAGCTGCAAAAAAGGCAGATGGAAGTTGTTCACCCAAGTTTTGAATTGCATGTTTCATTAAGTCGTAGCCAGATTGGGCAGTAAACTCTCCTTGGAAAATCAGTTCTTCATGATAGATTCCCAGTTCCTGTGTGTAGCTGATAAAGGCTTCAAGTCGTTTATCATGGATTTGTTCCTCTTGGTCAGTCGTAATCTCGAGTCCAGTCAGAATTCCAACCCTGTCCATGCCTTGATTGATAAAATAATCCAAAACTTGTTTGACAGCATTTGAAAAATCAGTGATGACACAAGTATGCCCTAAAGCCAGAGTGTCACTATCTAAAAATACTAGAGGTTTGTGATATTCTTCAAACGAGGCAATCTGTGCTTGGCTAAATTTCCCGATACAAAGAATCCCAATGACTTCTTCGCTAAGCGTAAAAGGCTGGTCATTAAAATAGCGCAAGATGTCGTAATCTAATTCTTGAGCTCTATTTTCAATTCCTAGGCGAATCTGGTAGTAGTAGAGATCTTCTAACTCTCCCTGTTCACTGACCCACTGGATGATAGCGATTTTCTGTTTGAGTTTATGTGATTCACCTGTTTTAAGATGTTTGGTGTAGCCTAGTTCTTCGGCAACGGTTAAAATACGATGTCTGGTTTCTTCTGTCACAGATAGACTCTGATCGCGATTGAGGACACGAGATACAGTTGCGATCGAGACAGAGGCTAGCTGAGCAATATCTTTGAGTGTAGCCATAATTCCCCTCCTTTTTAGGTTATTATAGCATATTTTTCTTCCTTTTTACTCATAGTTTAGTAAAATATCGGTAAAAATGTTGACCTAAGCAAAACCCTTGGGTACAATAGAAGAAAACGATTACAGGATAAACTTTTTTACCTAATATTTCGTCAAAGGAGAATTCATATGACACAACATCTTACTGCTGAAGCACTTCGCAAGGATTTTTTGGCTGTTTTTGATCAAGAAGCGGATCAAACCTTCTTCTCACCAGGGCGCATCAACTTGATTGGGGAACATACTGACTATAACGGTGGGCATGTTTTCCCAGCAGCTATTTCATTAGGAACTTACGGAGCTGCACGCAAGCGCGATGACCAAGTATTGCGTTTCTACTCCGCGAACTTTGAGGACAAAGGCATCATTGAAGTGCCTCTAGCTGACCTTAAGTTTGAGAAAGAGCACAACTGGACCAACTATCCAAAAGGTGTCCTTCATTTCTTGCAAGAAGCTGGTCATGTGATTGATAAAGGTTTTGATTTCTATGTATTTGGAAATATCCCAAATGGTGCTGGTTTGTCATCTTCAGCATCTTTGGAACTTTTGACAGGTGTCGTAGCAGAATACCTCTTTGACCTAAAATTGGACCGTCTAGACTTAGTTAAAATCGGAAAATTGACAGAGAATAACTTTATCGGTGTTAACTCTGGTATTATGGACCAATTTGCTATCGGTATGGGGGCAGACCAACGTGCTATTTACCTAGATACTAATACTCTAGAATACGACTTGGTTCCACTTGATTTGAAAGACAATGTCGTTGTTATCATGAATACCAACAAACGCCGTGAACTTGCAGACTCTAAGTACAATGAACGCCGCGCTGAGTGTGAAAAAGCTGTAGAAGAACTCCAAGTGGCCTTGGACATTCAAACCTTGGGTGAATTGGATGAGTGGGCTTTTGATGAATACAGTTACCTCATCAAAGATGAAAATCGTTTGAAACGTGCTCGCCATGCTGTTCTTGAAAACCAACGTACACTTAAAGCACAAGCGGCTCTTCAAGCAGGAGATTTGGACAAGTTTGGTCGTTTGATGAATGCGTCTCACGTTTCTCTTGAGCATGATTACGAAGTGACTGGCTTGGAATTGGATACTCTTGTTCATACAGCTTGGGCTCAAGAAGGTGTTCTCGGTGCTCGTATGACAGGAGCAGGTTTTGGTGGTTGTGCCATTGCCTTGGTTCAAAAAGATGCAGTTGAATCCTTTAAAGAAGCTGTTGGCAAACACTACGAAGAAATCGTTGGCTATGCACCAAGCTTCTATATCGCTGAAGTTGCAGGTGGTACTCGCGTCTTAGATTAGGAGAGAAGGATATGGAAGCTGTAATATTTGATTTAGATGGCTTATTAGCCGATACTGAAATCATTTCTCTAAAAGTTTATCAAGAATTGCTTAGAGATTTTGGAATTCCTTTCACAGAAGAAACTTATTCTAGAGACTACAGTGGACATAGGGAAGAGGAGAATGTTCAACGATTTTTGGATACCTATGATTTACCTTGGAACTTTGACCAAACCTTGGATAAAGTTTATGAACTGGAAGCTCAAATCTTAGCCAAAGGTGTAAATTTAAAAAAAGGTGCTAAAAATTTGCTTACTTATTTGCAAAGAGAAGGAATTCCAATCGTTTTAGCAACATCAAGTGTTGAATCTCGAGCTAGAATGATATTGGATAGCAATGGTATACTATCCCTATTTGACCATCTAGTTTTTGCAAAAGATGTAAAGCGAAGCAAACCATACCCTGATATATTCTTAAAGGCCTGCAGTGATTTGAACGTTTTACCAGAGAATTGCTTGGTACTAGAGGATAGTGAAGCAGGGATTGAAGCGGCATCCAGAGCTGGAATTCCAGTTATTTGTATTCCAGATTTAAAAATACCAGCACAGTCTTTCTTAAATAAAACAGAACAAGTTTTTCAGGATTTGGATGTTGTTAGAGACTATTTAGAAAGTAAGAAGGAGGTTTTCTAGTGACCTTAGTAGAAAGATTTGTTACCAAAGTCATTGCAGAAAGTACCTTTGAAGAGTTGGACCGTATCTATCTGACCAATCGTGTTTTGGGCTTGGTTGGTGAAGGAGTTTTGGACGTTGAGACTGACCAGGATAACTTGATTGAACTAAAAGATCAGCTTGTCGAGGAAGCCGTTTGCTTGGGAACGATTGAAGATAGTCTGGCTGCGCGTGAGATTCTCGGTGCTGACCTCATGGACTTGGTAACGCCTTGTCCAAGTCAGGTTAATCGTGATTTTTGGGATACCTATGCCCAGTCACCAGAGCAGGCAATTGCGGATTTCTACCAACTCAGTCAGAAGAATGACTACATCAAACTGAAGGCTATCGCAAAGAATATTGCTTATCGTGTACCATCTGACTACGGTGAACTGGAGATTACCATCAATCTTTCTAAGCCTGAAAAGGATCCAAAAGAGATAGCGGCAGCTAAGTTGGTTAAATCCAGTAACTATCCTCAATGTCAGCTCTGTATGGAGAATGAAGGTTATCATGGTCGTGTCAATCATCCAGCTAGAAGCAATCACCGAATTATTCGTTTTGATATTTCTGGTCAGGAGTGGGGCTTCCAATATTCGCCTTACGCTTACTTTAATGAGCACTGTATTTTCCTAGATAGCCAACATCGTCCTATGGTTATTAGTCGCCAAAGTTTTGAACGTTTGTTAGCGATTGTGGAGCAGTTTCCAGGCTACTTTGCTGGTTCAAATGCTGATTTGCCAATCGTGGGTGGCTCCATCCTGACCCATGATCATTACCAAGGTGGGTGCCATGTATTCCCAATGGAAGTGGCTCCTATTCAGAAAAGCTTTATCTTTGACGGTTTTGAAACTGTCAAAGCAGGAATTGTCCAGTGGCCTATGTCCGTCATTCGACTAACTTCAGATTCTAAAGAGGATTTGACAGAACTAGCGGATAAAATCTTACTGGCTTGGCGTCAATACTCAGATCCAAGTGTACAGGTCTTGGCAGAAAGTAATGGAACACCGCATCACACTATCACACCGATTGCGCGTAAGCGAGATGGGCAGTTTGAGTTAGATTTGGTCTTGCGGGACAATCAAACATCTCCAGAGCATCCAGATGGTATCTATCATCCCCACAAGGATGTTCAACATATCAAGAAGGAAAATATCGGCTTGATAGAGGTTATGGGATTGGCTATCTTGCCACCACGCTTGAAGGAAGAAGTGGAGCAAGTAGCAGCTTATCTAGTCGGAGAGGATGTTCTAGTAGCAGATTATCACCAAGAATGGGCAGATGAATTGAAAGAATCCCATCCTGGATTGACTGACAAAGACCAAGCTCTTAATATCGTCCAAGAATCTGTTGGAAAAATCTTTGCTCGAGTTTTGGAAGATGCAGGAGTTTACAAGCAAACAGAAGAAGGACAAGCTGCCTTTATGCGCTTTGTGGAGCAGGTGGGTATTTTGCCCGAATAAGTGCTTCTCTCTTGCGTAGAGTCTTGAAAAGTAGTATCATAGTGTCGTTTGAAATATCAGGAGGAACGTATGAAAGATTTTCACTTTGACGCTATATCTGCCTTTGAAAATTACGAAATTGAAAAAATGAGAGATGGCCACGTTGTGGTGACGACAAAAGTAGTGGACTCTTCACTCAACTACTATGGAAATGCCCATGGAGGCTATCTATTTACCCTATGTGACCAAATCAGTGGTCTTGTGGTGATTTCGCTAGGATTAGACGGGGTGACACTCCAGTCTTCCATCAACTATCTGAAAGCTGGAAATCTAGGGGATGTTCTCACTATCAAAGGAGAATGTGTCCACCAAGGACGTACCACTTGTGTCGTCGATGTTGACATCATCAACCAAGATGGTCGAAATGTCTGCAAGGCAACCTTCACCATGTTTGTCACAGGACATCGATCTGAAGATAGACAGGTGAGGATATAGGAAATATAAAAAAGAGGCATATGCCTCTTTTTTTATTACTTTTCCACTCTAGTGCTGTGTTATACTATTCACTAAATCTTAAAAAATAGCCATCTGGATCTAAAACTGCAAATTCATGGGGATAGATATATTGTTCATCAACACGAAATTCTCTTTTGGTCAATGGACGATGAATAGGATAGTTAGACTCGATTACTTTCTGATGGAGTCTAGGGACATCCTTGATGCCAAAGGAGATATTGACACCACGCCCGAAAGGATAAGTCAGTTGGGATAATTCTTCTGCGTTGCCTTCTTCTAGCATAAGTTGGCAGTCTTCAAGCGAAAGGAAGAGAAATTTTTCCTCTGGACGCTCGTATTCGACAGAGAATCCCAATAAGTCGCAGTAGAAGTGACGCGATTTCTCGATATCCGATACGACAAATTCAGGGATGACAGCTTGATAGTCCATTCGTTTTCTCCTTAGAAATCAATCTCCATGACAATCGGTGTATGGTCTTGACGGGCACCGGAGTCAATCATGTCTGACTTGGTAATCTTGTCTGCTACACGGTTACTTGTGAGCCAGTAGTCGATTCTCCAGCCTGTGTTGTTGATTTTTGAAGTCTTGCTGCGTTGTGCCCACCAAGTATAGCGTTCTGGCACATCTCCATGGATATGGCGGAAGGTATCTGTAAATCCTTTGGCTAAAAGGTTTGTAAATCCTTCACGCTCTTCGTCTGTGAAACCTGGTGAACGGCGGTTGCTGGCGGGGTTAGCAAGGTCAATTTCCTTGTGAGCAACGTTGTAGTCCCCGGTTGCTAGGACAGGTTTTTGCTTATCTAGTTGAGCCAAGTACTCCGCATATTTGACATCCCAAACTTGTCGCTCTTCCAAGCGTTTGAGTCCATCACCAGCGTTTGGTGTGTAAACTTGAGTCACGAAAAATGTATCAAATTCTAAAGTGATGATACGGCCTTCAGAGTCCATGGTAGAAGGTGCACCGATTTCCGGAAAGCTGATAGTTGGAGTTAGTTCTTTCTTATAGAGAAACATAGTTCCAGCATAACCTTTACGAGCAGGTTCTTGAGAGGAACGCCAAGTATTTTCATATCCAGGGAAGAGTTCTTCTAACACCTCGAGGTGTTTTTTAGTAGGACCTTTAGCTGAAAGCTTGGTTTCTTGGATGGCAATGATATCAGCATTTTCAGCAACCAAGGTTTGGAGGACGTCTTGTGATAATTTCGCACGCGCAGAATCACTCGTCAACGCTGCATTGAGGGAATCAATGTTCCATGAGATCAATTTCATAATGTTTACCTTTTCATTCAGATTATAGACAATATTATACCAGAAAAAGAAGTATTTCCCCAGCGTATGGTTTGAAAAATCCAGGTCATTCCTATATAATAAAGAATGATTTATGTAAAGGAATGAAAATGAATGAAATGTTACTCCTTTGAGTATCTTTATCGCTGAATATGACAAAGTTTAAGTTAGTGTCATCACCTATGAATAGGAAAAACCTGAGGCAGTCGCCTCAGGTTTCCATTTGTTATTAGAAAGGAATTTTATGTCCATCATCCAAAAACTCTGGTGGTTTTTTAAATTAGAAAAACGCCGTTACCTAGTTGGAATTGTAGCTTTGGTTTTGGTTTCTGTACTAAACCTCATCCCACCTATGGTCATGGGGCGCGTAATCGATGCCATTACTTCGGGACGATTAACACAAGATGAGCTCCTGCTCCATCTCTTTTATCTCCTGCTGGCAGCTTTCGGGATGTATTATCTGCGTTACGTTTGGCGTATGTATATCCTAGGGACTTCCTACCGACTTGGACAAATCATGCGTTCAAGACTATTTGAACATTTTACAAGGATGTCTCCCGCTTTTTATCAGAGTTATCGGACTGGGGATTTGATGGCTCACGCAACCAATGATATCAATGCTCTGACTCGTTTAGCAGGTGGTGGTGTCATGATGGCAGTGGATGCCTCTATCACAGCCTTGGTGACTCTCTTGACTATGCTCTTTAGCATTTCTTGGCAGATGACCTTGGTTGCCATTCTACCTTTGCCATTTATGGCCTATGCGACTAGTCGTTTGGGGAGAAAGACCCATAAGGCTTTCGGAGAATCACAAGCAGCCTTTTCTGAACTCAACAATAAGGTTCAAGAATCTGTATCAGGTATCAAGGTAACCAAGTCCTTTGGCTATCAGTCTGATGAATTGGCATCTTTCCAGGAAGTCAATAATTTGACCTTCCAAAAGAATCTGCAAACCATGAAATATGATAGTCTCTTTGACCCCATGGTTCTACTCTTTGTTGGTTCTTCCTATGCCTTAACTCTCTTAGTCGGTGCCTTTATGGTGCAAGCAGGACAAGTAACCGTTGGTAATCTGGTCACCTTTATCTCTTACTTGGATATGTTGGTCTGGCCTTTGATGGCGATTGGTTTCCTCTTTAATATTACTCAAAGAGGGAAGGTTTCTTATCAACGAATTGAGAGTCTTTTGTCCCAAGAGTCACCTGTCAAAGATCCAGAATCTCCACTTGAAGGGATTGAAAATGGGCGCTTAGACTATGCCATTGATCGTTTTGCCTTTGAAGACGAGGAGACGCTGAGAGATATCCACTTTAGTCTCGAAAAAGGGCAAACCTTAGGCTTGGTTGGACAAACTGGTTCAGGGAAAACAGCTTTGATTAAATTGCTCCTACGTGAGTATGAAGTTGACAAAGGAGCTATTTATCTAAATGGTCATGATATTCGCGCCTATCGACTAGCTGACTTACGTAGTTTGATGGGATACGTCCCACAGGACCAATTTCTTTTTGCCAGTTCTATCATAAATAATATTCGCTTTGGAAATCCCGACCTACCTTTCTCAGCAGTAGAAGAAGCGACAAAGTTGGCTCAAGTCTATCAAGACATTCAAGCCATGCCCCAGGGATTTGACACAGTTATCGGGGAAAAAGGTGTTAGTCTATCTGGTGGACAAAAGCAACGTCTGGCCATGAGTCGGGCTATGATCTTAAATCCCGATATCTTGATTTTAGATGATTCCTTGTCAGCTGTGGATGCTAAGACAGAGTTCGCAATCATCGATAATCTCAAGGAAACTCGCAAAGATAAAACGACTATCATCACTGCCCATCGTCTCAGTGCAGTTGTTCACGCTGATTTGATCTTGGTTATGCAAAATGGACAGATTATCGAACGTGGGACTCATGAGGACTTACTAGCTTTGGATGGTTGGTACGCCCAAACCTACCAGTCTCAACAGTTAGAAATGAAAGGAGAAGAAGATGCGGAATAAACAAGAACAATGGGCTGTATTGAAACGCTTGTTGTCCTATCTTAAGCCCTATGGTCTCCTAACCTTTTTAGCCTTAGCTTTTCTCCTTACGACGACTGTTATCAAGAGTATCATCCCCTTGGTAGCTTCGCACTTTATCGACCAGTATCTACATAATCTCAATCAGCTTGCTGTTACAGTTTTGTTGGTTTACTATGGTCTCTACATTCTTCAAACCATTGTCCAATATGTGGGGAACATCCTCTTTGCGCGCGTGTCCTACAGTATCGTTAGAGATATTCGACGTGATGCCTTTGCCAATATGGAGAAGCTAGGCATGTCTTACTTTGATAAAACGCCTGCAGGCTCTATTGTCTCTCGTTTGACCAACGACACTGAGACCATCAGTGATATGTTTTCGGGGATCTTATCTAGCTTTATCTCGGCAGTCTTTATATTCGTGACGACCCTTTATACCATGTTAGTTCTGGACTATCGTCTGACTGCTTTAGTCTTGCTCTTCCTACCTTTGATTTTCCTTTTGGTCAATCTCTACCGTAAAAAATCGGTCAAGGTCATTGAAAAAACCAGAAGTTTACTGTCAGATATTAACAGTAAGCTGGCAGAAAATATCGAAGGAATTCGTATTATTCAAGCCTTCAACCAAGAAAAACGCCTGCAAGAAGAGTTTGATGAGATAAACCAGGAACACCTAGTCTACGCTAACCGTTCAGTAGCCTTGGATTCTCTCTTTTTGCGTCCAGCTATGAGTTTGTTGAAGCTGTTGGGATATGCGGTTTTGATGGCTTACTTTGGCTATCGCGGACTTTATCTAGGAATAACGGCAGGAACTATGTACGCCTTTATCCAGTACATCAACCGTCTCTTTGACCCTCTCATCGAGGTGACACAGAATTTTTCTACTCTTCAGACTTCCATGGTGTCAGCAGGTCGTGTCTTTGCACTCATTGATGAGACCAACTATGAACCTGTCCAAGAAAATGGCAAAGCCGAGATCCAAGAAGGAAATATTCGCTTTGAGCATGTGTCCTTCTCTTATGATGGGAAGCATCAAATTCTCGATGATATTTCCTTTACCGTCAATAAAGGTGAAACCATTGCCTTTGTCGGTCATACGGGATCGGGTAAATCTTCTATCATTAATGTTCTGATGCGCTTTTATGAATTTCAGTCAGGACGAGTTCTCATAGATGGTGTGGATATTCGAGAGTACAGTCAAGAGGAGTTGAGAAAAAACATCGGGCTGGTCCTACAGGAACCCTTCCTTTATCATGGGACCATTAAGTCCAATATCGCCATGTATCAAGATATCAGCGATGACCAAGTCAAGGCTGCAGCAGAATTTGTCGATGCAGATTCCTTCATTCAGGACCTTCCTTTAGGTTATGATGCCCCTGTATCTGAGCGTGGTTCGAGTTTTTCAACGGGTCAACGTCAACTTCTTGCCTTTGCCAGAACTGTTGCCAGTCAACCTAAAATTTTGATTTTGGATGAAGCGACAGCCAATATCGATTCTGAGACAGAAGCTCTGGTTCAAAATTCCCTAGCTAAGATGAGAGAAGGTCGGACCACCATTGCCATCGCCCATCGCCTTTCTACTATTCAAGACGCTAACTGTATCTATGTCCTTGATAAGGGACGCATCATCGAAAGGGGAAGCCATGAGGAACTCCTAGCATTGGGTGGAACCTATCACAAGATGTATAGCTTGCAGGCAGGTGCTCTGTCCTAAGGGAGAATTCCTTTAAAACACAGATTTCTTATACCGCCTCTTTCATTTTGTGGTATAATGTAGAATGTTAATAAAGATTATCTATAAAAAACAGAGGAGAATGTGCATGCTGAAATGGGATGAACTACCTCAAGAAATGCAAATGAGCGAGGTAAAACCATACTACCAGCTTGTGTCTAGAAGAAAAGGCTCACTGATTTTCAAGCGTTGTCTAGATTTGTTTCTAGCTTTGGTCTTGTTAATCTTGACCTCCCCCTTATTTCTGATTCTAAGCATCTGGATCAAGCTAGATAGCAAGGGTCCAGTTATTTACAAGCAAGTGCGGGTAACCCAGTACAACCGTCATTTCAAGATATGGAAATTCCGGACTATGGTAACCGATGCTGATAAAAAAGGAAGTCTGGTAACTTCTGCAAATGACAGTCGTATCACCAAGGTTGGAAATTTCATTCGCCGTGTTCGTTTGGATGAATTGCCGCAATTGGTCAATGTCCTCAAAGGAGAGATGTCCTTTGTGGGAACCCGCCCAGAAGTACCACGCTACACAGAGCAGTATAGCCCTGAAATGATGGCTACCTTGCTCTTACCTGCGGGGATTACATCGCTTGCCAGCATTAATTATAAGGATGAGGATGCCATCATCAGTCAAATGACTGCAAAAGGTATGACAGTTGACCAGGCTTATGTGGAAAGAGTCCTTCCAGAAAAAATGCACTTTAACCTAGCCTACCTACGTGATTTTAATTTCTTCGGAGATATCAAGATCATGTTCCAGACTGTAGTTGAAGTTTTAAAATAAAGTAGTCACAAGAGTGAATACAGTAAAAGGAGTAAATCAATGACAAAGTATAATATTCCATTTTCACCACCCGATATTACCGAAGCTGAAATTACTGAAGTAGCTGATACCCTTCGTTCTGGTTGGATTACAACAGGTCCTAAGACAAAAGAATTGGAACGACGTTTATCTCTCTATACTCAGACACCTAAGACAGTCTGCCTCAACTCTGCAACAGCAGCTCTTGAATTGATTTTGCGCGTGCTTGAAGTAGGACCTGGTGATGAAGTCATCGTTCCAGCTATGACTTATACAGCATCATGTAGTGTTATCACTCACGTAGGTGCGACACCAGTTATGGTTGATATCCAAGATGATACCTTTGAAATGGACTATGACAAGCTTGAACAAGCTATTACTGAGAATACTAAGGTTATCATCCCAGTTGAACTTGCAGGGATTATCTGTCACTATGAACGTTTGTTCCAAGTTGTTGAGAAGAAACGCGATCTCTTTACAGCTGCTAGCAAGTGGCAAAAGGCCTTTAACCGTATTGTGATTGTCTCTGATAGTGCCCATGCTTTGGGTTCAAGCTATAAGGGACAACCAGCTGGTTCCATTGCAGACTTTACATCATTTTCTTTCCACGCAGTTAAGAATTTTACAACTGCAGAAGGAGGAAGTGCGACTTGGAAAGCCAATCCAGCGATTGACGATGAAGAAATGTACAAGGAATTCCAAATCCTTTCCCTTCATGGTCAAACAAAAGATGCTCTTGCCAAGATGCAACTGGGTTCATGGGAATACGATATCGTAACACCAGCCTATAAGTGCAACATGACAGATATCATGGCTTCACTTGGTCTAGTTCAGCTAGATCGTTATCCTGGCTTACTACAACGTCGTAAGGACATCGTGGACCGCTATGACCGTGGATTTGCAGGGACTCGTATTCATCCATTAGCACATGAAACTGATACGGTTGAATCTAGTCGCCACCTTTACATTACCCATGTAGAAGGTGCGAGTCTCGAAGAGCGCAACCAAATTATTCAAGAATTGGCCAAGGCTGGAATCGCAAGTAACGTTCACTACAAACCGCTTCCACTTTTGACAGCCTATAAGAATCTTGGTTTTGATATGGCAGATTATCCGCGAGCCTATGCCTTCTTTGAAAATGAAATTACATTACCGCTTCACACGAAATTAACGGATGAAGAAGTAGACTATATCATTGAAACTTTTGTCAGAGTTTCTGAAGAAGTTCTTGCTTCCTCAAAAAACTAATAAAAAAATTAGTAAAAAATGAATGAAAACGGTTGACAAAGAAAAAACAATAGCATATAATTAACTCAACAAATCAGAAAAGTAATTAATTTTAATCTTCAGGGAGCCTGTGGTTACTGCGAACAGGTGGTTGGAACTAGTGAAATTGGGCTGATTTTAAAAATGAATTTGAAACAATGAAAATTCGGTAGGCACACCTTACAGTGCAACTTGTTGTTAGACAAGGCAGAGATGTAAAGGGGATAGTCTCTTTACAATTGAGGTGGTACCGCGTTATAAACGCCCTCACACAGAAGTAGATTCTGTGTGTGGGCGTTTTTCATATCTTGGAAACAGTAGAAAAGAGGAAAAATTTATGACAACAAAAGGATATTTCGGACAATTTGGTGGTAGTTTTGTACCAGAACCAATTCAGGCTTTGCTAGATGAATTGGAAGTGACATTTGAAAAATACAAAGATGATCCAGAATTTTTAGCTGAGTTTCGCCATTACTTGAAGGATTATTCAGGTCGTGAAACATCGCTATACTATGCAGAGAGTTTGACAGAGCACCTAGGTGGAGCTAAGATTTATCTCAAGCGTGAAGACCTGAACCACCTTGGTTCACATAAACTCAATAACGTTTTGGGACAAATTCTTCTTGCTAAACGCATGGGTAAAAAACGTGTCATTGCCGAAACAGGAGCTGGTCAGCACGGTGTTGCGACTGCAGCTGCTGCAGCTAAATTTGGTATGGCCTGTGATGTCTACATGGGGGCAGAAGATGTGGAACGCCAACGTCTCAACGTCTTCCGTATGGAGATGATGGGAGCAACTGTTCACGCAGTTGAAACAGGAACACGTACTCTGAAGGATGCGGTTGATGCAGCCTTTGGAGCATGGATGAATGACCTTGAAGCTTTCTATGTTCTAGGTTCAGCTGTGGGACCTCACCCTTATCCTACCATTGTCCATGAATTCCAAAAAGTTATCAGTGAAGAATCACGTCGTCAAATCTTGGAAAAAGAAGGACGTCTGCCAGATTACGTTATTGCCTGTGTAGGTGGTGGTTCTAATGCCATCGGTGCCTTTTCACAGTATGTAGCTGATGAAGAAGTCAAATTGGTTGGAGTAGAAGCTGCTGGTCACGGTTTAGATACCGACAAACACGCAGCAACAATGACCAAGGGTAGTGTCGGAATTGTAGATGGAATGAAGACCTATGCAGTCTTTAAGGAAGATGGAGAGCTCGCGCCAGTTTACTCTATCTCAGCAGGTTTGGACTATCCAGGGGTTGGTCCAGAACATGCCTTCTTTAAAGACTCTGGTCGAGTAGAATATGTAGCAGCGACAGACGAAGAAGCTGTCCAAGCCTTGCTTTTATTAAGCAAAACAGAAGGAATTATCCCTGCAATTGAAAGCTCACATGCTATCGCTGAAGCAGTCAAACGCGCACCAAAACTAAGTAAAGATGAGATTATCATCATCAATGTCTCTGGTCGTGGAGACAAGGACGTAGCTGCCATTGCAGACTACCTTGAAGCTAAAAAATAAAAGATGGAAAATATACAGAGATTTCTCTCACAGAGAGCTTGTGGTTGCTGAAAACAAGCAGAGAAAGCTGTAAGGTTGGGTCCATCTGAAATGAGAGAAGAAAACATAATTCTCAAGGGAGTGCCCTTTATCGCACAACCTGTTACAGGAGCTATCTGAGACAGGAATGAGAGATAGGAAAAATCCTATAATTGAGGTGGCACCGCGAATTTCGTCCTCACGCAAGTTATTTTGCGTGGGGATTTTTTGTAGAATCAACACGGAATTTAAGAAGAACTGAAAGGGAAATTACAATGGAACGAATCATTCATGGAGATGTTTTATCACCAATCTTGGCTTATATTCGTTTGAACGGACAACACAAGGTCATACTTGAAAGTATCCCAAGAGAAAAGGAAAATGCTCGATTTTCTATCTTGGCCTATAATCCAGTTTTTGAGATTAAGTTTGAGAATGGAGTCCTATATCAAAATGGTCAAGTGATTGATCGTGACCCCTTGGATTTCCTCTATGAGGTGACTCATAAGAGTCAGCACCATTCAGACCTACCTTTTGGTGGTGGAGCGATTGGCTTTGTCGGTTACGACATGATTTCTCTTTATGAAGAAATTGGTCAGCTTCCTGAGGATACGATTGGGACGCCAGATATGCATTTCTTTGTTTACGAGAGTTATATGGTATTTGACCACAAGAAAGAAAAAATTCATATCATCGAGGATGCTCTTTACAGTGATCGTAGCAATGAAGAACTAGAAGTGGCTTTGGATCAGGTTTTAGAGGAGTTGAAAATCCCTGCTCCAAATGAATTTGAAGATTTGGACGTTTCTCCACTTCAGTTTAGACCACATATTGCACCTCAGAAATTTGAAGAAATGGTAGAAACAGCTCGCGACTTGATTCGCAACGGAGATATGTTCCAATGTGTGCTCAGTCAGCGCTTCTCCGCAGAGGTAACTGGAAATTCTTTTGACTTCTACAGAAATCTCCGAGTGACCAATCCATCAAATTACCTCTACTTTTATGACTTTGGAGATTATCAAATTATCGGTGCCAGTCCAGAGAGCTTGGTTTCCGTCAAAAATGGCATTGTGACAACCAATCCAATTGCAGGTACGCGACCTAGAGGTGCCAATGACGAGGAAGATGCGACCTTAGCAAATGATCTACTTTCTGATGAAAAGGAAACGGCAGAACATCGAATGTTGGTGGACTTGGGACGAAATGATATCGGTAGAATTGCTGAAACAGCAAGTGTCCAAGTAACCAAGTATATGGAAGTCGAACTTTTCCGCTATGTCATGCATTTGACCAGCGTGGTTAAGGGACATTTATTACCAGAACTGACTGCCATGGATGCCTTGAAGGCGACACTTCCGGCAGGAACAGTATCGGGAGCACCAAAGATTCGGGCAATGAAACGCATCTATGAACTAGAAACAGAGAAGCGAGGTGTCTATGCAGGAGCTATCGGTTACTTATCAGCAACTGGAGACATGGATTTTGCTATTGCAATTCGAACCATGATTCTTAAAAATAAAACAGCCTACGTACAGGCTGGTGCAGGAATTGTTTATGATTCCATCGCTCAGAATGAATACCAAGAAACGATTAACAAAGCTAAATCTATGACTAGAATGGGAGAACTAAGACCATGATTTTATTGATTGACAATTACGATTCATTTACCTATAACCTGGCTCAATATATCGGGAATTTCGCAAAAGTTCAGGTTTTGAGAAATGATGATCCAAACCTTTATGAAGAAGCTACAAAGGCAGATGGACTGGTCTTTTCTCCTGGTCCAGGTTGGCCAGCTGATGCTGGGAAAATGGAAGAAATGATTCGTGATTTTGCAGGTAAGAAACCGATTCTAGGGATTTGTTTGGGGCACCAAGCCATTGCAGAAGTCTTTGGCGGCAAGTTAGGCTTGGCTCCTAAAGTTATGCACGGTAAACAAAGCCAGATTCGATTTGAGACTCCGTCCGTTCTCTATCAAGGAAATGAGGACAATCGTCCGGTCATGCGTTACCACAGTATTTTAATTGAAGAGATGCCAGAAGAGTTTGAAGTGACAGCTCGTTCGACAGATGACCAAGCTATTATGGGGATTCAACACAAAACCTTGCCGATTTATGGCTTGCAGTATCATCCAGAAAGTATTGGAACGCCAGATGGTCTATCTTCTATTCGGAATTTTATCGAGAAGGTTGTAAAGTGAGGAAACTAGGATGAAAGAGATTATTGAAAAACTAGCAAAGTTTGAAAATTTATCAGGTGTGGAAATGACGGATGTCATTGAGCGTATCGTAACTGGGCGTGTAACAGAGGCACAGATTGCTTCTCTTCTCTTGGCGCTTAAGATGAAGGGGGAAACACCTGAAGAACGCACAGCCATTTCCCAAGTCATGAGAGGGCATGCCCAACATATTCCAACTGAGATTCATGATGCCATGGACAACTGTGGTACAGGTGGGGACAAGTCTTTCAGTTTTAATATTTCCACAACTGCAGCCTTTGTCTTGGCTGGTGGCGGTGTTCACATGGCCAAACATGGTAACCGCTCGATTTCTTCTAAATCTGGTTCTGCAGATGTCCTCGAAGCCTTGGGCATCAATCTTGATCTCAAACCAGCTGAACTAGGTAAGGTCTTTGATAAAACTGGAATCGTCTTTCTCTTTGCTAAAAATATGCACCCAGCTATGAAATACATCATGCCAGCTCGTTTGGAATTGGGAATTCCAACGATTATGAACTTGACTGGTCCACTGATTCACCCAATGGTTTTGGAAACACAGCTTCTAGGGATCAGTCGTCCAGAACTTCTGGAAAGTACTGCTCAAGTCTTGAAAAATATGGGCCGCAAACGTGCCATTGTAGTAGCCGGTCCAGAAGGGTTGGATGAAGCTGGTTTGAATGGAACTACCAGCATTGCCCTTCTTGAAAATGGAGAAATTACTTTATCAACCTTTACTCCAGAAGATTTGGGAATGGAACGCATTGCTATTGAGGACATTCGTGGTGGAAATGCTCATGAGAATGCAGCCATCCTTGTTAGCGTACTTAATAATGAACCAAGTCCATTTCTGGAAACAACAGTTTTAAATGCAGGTCTCGGATTCTACGCCAATGGTAAAGCAGACAGTATCAAGGACGGAGTTGCCTTGGCACGTCAAGTGATTGCTAGTGGTAAGGCCCTTGAAAAACTCAGACTATTACAGGAGTATCAAAGATGAGTCAGGAATTTTTATCACGTATCCTAGAGCAAAAGGCGCGTGAAGTTGAAAAGATGGAGCGAGAGGAGCTTCAATCCTTGCGTCAAACTTATCGATTGAGTGAATATTTAAAAAATCACCAAGACCGTTTGCAAATCATTGCTGAGGTCAAGAAGGCAAGCCCAAGTCTAGGTGATATCAATCTTGATGTGGATATCGTACAACAGGCCCAGACTTACGAGGCTAACGGTGCGGTTATGATTTCTGTTCTGACAGATGAGGTTTTCTTTAAAGGTCATTTGGATTATCTGCGAGAGATTTCTAGTCAGGTACAGATCCCGACACTGAATAAGGATTTTATTATCGATGAAAAGCAAATCATTCGTGCTCGCAATGCGGGTGCGACCGTCATCTTACTCATCGTAGCGGCCTTATCTGAAAAACGACTGAAGGAGCTTTACGACTACGCGACAGATCTTGGTCTAGAAGTTTTGGTGGAAACTCATAATCTTGCTGAACTGGAAGTGGCTCATAGACTTGGAGCTCAAATTATTGGTGTCAACAATCGCAATTTAACAACCTTTGAAGTTGACTTGCAGACCAGCGTAGACTTGGCCAAATATTTCAAGGACGATTGCTTCTACATTTCCGAATCTGCTATTTTTACAGATGAGGATGCAAAACGAGTAGCACCATACTTTAACGGAATTTTAGTAGGAACAGCCCTCATGCAGGCAGAAGATGTAGCTCAGAGAATCAAGGAGTTGCAGATTGACAAAGGTTAAGATTTGTGGACTATCGACCAAAGAAGCGGTAAAAACAGCTGTGTCGGCTGGAGCAGACTACATTGGTTTTGTCTTCGCACCTAGCAAAAGACAGGTGACCTTCGAAAAGGCTGCTGAGCTAGCGAAGTTTATTCCAGCAGATGTAAAAAAGGTTGGCGTATTTGTTTCACCAAGTCGAGCTCAACTGCTAGAAGCGATTGAAAAAGTTGGCTTGGACTTGGTTCAAGTTCACGGTCAGGTGGTAGATGATTTGTTTGAGAATTTGCCTTGTGCCAGTATTCAGGCTGTGCAGGTGGATGGAGAGGGCCATGTACCCAATTCTCAGGCAGACTATCTACTCTTTGATGCCCCTGTGGCTGGGAGTGGCCAGACCTTTGACTGGGCTCAACTGGATACGATTGGACTAACTCAGCCTTTCTTTATCGCAGGTGGGCTTAATGAAGACAATGTAGTAAAAGCAATTCAACACTTTACTCCCTATGCAGTAGATGTATCAAGCGGAGTGGAGACAGATGGACAAAAAGATCATGAAAAGATTAGAAGATTTATAGAGAGGGTAAAGAATGGCATATCAAGAACCAAATAAAGATGGATTTTACGGAAAATTCGGTGGACGTTTTGTCCCAGAAACATTGATGACAGCAGTATTGGAACTGGAAGAGGCTTATCGTGAAAGTCAGGCAGATCCAAGTTTCCAAGAGGAGTTAAACCAACTTTTGCGCCAATATGTAGGACGTGAAACTCCCCTTTACTACGCAAAAAACTTGACCCAGCATATCGGCGGAGCCAAGATTTACCTTAAACGTGAAGACCTCAACCATACAGGCGCCCACAAGATTAACAATGCCTTGGGACAAGTTCTTCTGGCTAAACGCATGGGCAAAAAGAAAATTATCGCTGAAACAGGTGCTGGCCAGCACGGTGTAGCAACTGCAACAGCTGCAGCCCTCTTTAACATGGAATGTACCATCTATATGGGTGAAGAGGATGTCAAACGTCAAGCCCTCAATGTGTTCCGTATGGAGCTTTTGGGAGCTAAGGTTGAGGCAGTGACAGACGGTTCGCGCGTGCTCAAGGATGCGGTCAATGCAGCCCTTCGTTCTTGGGTTGCAAATATCGATGATACCCACTATATCCTTGGTTCTGCCTTGGGGCCCCATCCTTTCCCAGAAATTGTTCGTGATTTCCAAAGTGTTATCGGACGAGAAGCCAAGCAACAGTACCGTGAATTGACAGGTGAAAATTTACCAGATGCCCTAGTAGCCTGTGTTGGTGGTGGCTCTAATGCCATCGGACTTTTCCATCCATTTGTGGAAGATGAGTCAGTGGCTATGTATGGAGCTGAAGCAGCAGGACTTGGTGTGGATACAGAGCATCATGCAGCAACCTTGACCAAGGGTCGTCCAGGTGTTCTCCATGGTTCTCTCATGGATGTACTCCAAGATGCTCATGGTCAAATCTTAGAAGCCTTCTCTATCTCAGCAGGTTTGGACTACCCAGGTATCGGTCCAGAGCATTCACATTACCACGATATCAAACGCGCGTCCTATGTGCCTGTGACAGATGAAGAGGCCTTGGAAGGATTCCAACTCTTGTCTCGTGTGGAAGGAATTATCCCTGCCTTGGAGTCTAGTCACGCTATCGCTTTCGCAGTGAAATTGGCCAAAGAACTTGGCCCAGACAAGTCTATGATTGTCTGCCTATCAGGTCGTGGGGACAAGGATGTAGTTCAAGTTAAAGACCGATTGGAAGCAGATGCAGCAAAGAAGGGAGAAACTCATGCCTAAGACACTAACAGAAAAATTGAACGCTATAAAAGCGACTGGAAAGGGCATTTTCGTTCCCTATATCATGGCTGGAGACCATGAAAAAGGTTTGGATGGTCTTGCTGAAACAATTCGCTTTTTAGAAGACTTGGGTGTGTCTGCTATTGAAGTGGGAGTTCCCTTCTCAGACCCAGTTGCAGATGGACCTGTGATCGAAGAAGCAGGCTTGCGCAGTCTAGCTCATGGTACTTCGACACAAGCTTTGGTTGAAACCTTGAAAACCATTGAAACAGAGGTTCCGCTGGTCATTATGACCTACTTTAATCCTCTCTTTCAGTACGGTGTGGAGAAATTTGTCAAAGATGTGGCAGATACAGGGGTTAAGGGTTTGATTATTCCTGACCTGCCTCATGAGCATGCCAACTTTGTAGAACCATTTTTGGCAGGCACAGACATCGCCTTGATTCCTCTAGTTAGTTTGACGACAGGAATTGAGCGCCAGAAAGAGTTGATTGAAGTGGCAGAAGGATTCGTCTATGCCGTTGCTATCAATGGGGTCACAGGGAAATCAGGAAATTACCGAGATGACTTGGACAAGCACTTGAATCAACTTCATCAAGTGGCTGACATTCCAGTCTTGACAGGTTTTGGTGTATCCACACAAGCTGATGTTGAACGTTTCAATGCGGTCTCTGATGGTGTTATCGTCGGTTCCAAGATTGTTAAGGCTCTGCATGAAGGACAAGTAGCAGAAATCGCTGACTTTATCCGAGAAGCAGTAGCTTACCAAAAATAATCACACAAGCAGCAAGTAAGAGGAAGGGCACAAAAGGAAGTCTTTCCTTTTTCTTTAGTAGGAGAAAGGCTAGGATGCCAGTTGTAGAAGCGAACTGTATCAAAATTAGTAATTCTGTCAGACTAAAGATAAGCGCACAAGAGGATAGAAAGAGAAAATCCCCTGCACCTATGCGGATATCGATAAAGTGAGCCAAAATTCCCAAGATAAGAAAGAAAATCATAACTAGATTCCAACCACAGCAAACTATGAGGATTAAGTGAAAAATTAGCCAGACTAGCAAGGGATATTCTTGATGACGAAAGTCGTAGATGCCTAAGGTCAAGCCAGCGGCGATCAAAATGACTTGATTCAAAGTTAGAAATCCCAAAGAAAAAGTTAGAAAGAGTAGCCCCAAGAATAACTCAAAGAGGGCATACCAGAAAGGATAGTGGGCCTTGCAATAGCGACAGCGAAAGCCATGGACTACTTGAGAGACAATCGGAATCAAATCCAGTGATTTCAAGCGAGTCTGACAAGAATCACAGTGACTAGCAGGGAAAACAATGGATTGCTCAGGGAAACGATCAATGACCAATCCAAGAAAGGAAGCAAAAATAGCTCCAACAAGAAAAAAGTAAAGATGAATCATACTTATTTATTCGGAAAAAATAAGAGAAAGAGTATAATAGTTGGATATAGGAGAAATTTTAGGAGCAAATATGAAAATTCACTTTGAAAAAGGACTTCAGATAGAAAATGCCCAACTCATTTGTCGCTGGTCTAATGCTTTGGGAGAAAGTTTTCAGAAGCAATGGATGGGTCCCAAAATTTCTTACCCCTTGATTGCTCAATCCTTACAAAAGATAGAAGGGATTTTTTCTATTTTCACTGGAGAAGAGTTTGTGGGGCTTATCCAGAAAATCAGGCTAGAAGACAAGAATCTTCATATCGGGAGATTTTTTATCAATCCCCAGAAACAGGGGCAGGGATTAGGTAGCCAGGCTTTAAGGAAATTTATTTGTTTGGCCTTTGAAAATGAAGACATAGATACTATTTCTCTAAATGTCTTCGAGGCAAATCAAAGAGCAAAAAATCTTTACCAAAAAGAGGGATTTGAAATTGTTCAAACTATTGAAATTCCAGAACAAAAATATATGATGAGAAAATATAGATAAGAACTAGATGATACCAGGAACTGTCCCCGTACAATTTTTGGTTTTCAAACTTGTTGCAGAGAAATTTTCTTGATAAAATAGATACATGACTAGATATAAAGCTATAATTTCTTATGATGGCTATGCTTTTGCTGGTTTTCAACGGCAACCACACGCGCGTAGTGTCCAAGAGGAAATTGAAAAAACTTTAACCAAATTAAACAAAGGGCAGGCCATTACCATCCATGGTGCTGGGCGAACGGACAGTGGTGTTCATGCATTAGGCCAGGTCATCCACTTTGATCTTCCCTATCAGATGGATGAGGAGAAACTTCGCTTTGCTCTTGATACCCAAAGTCCTGAAGACATCGATGTCCTTTCGATTGAGATTGTGGCTGATGATTTTCATTGCCGTTATGCCAAGCATAGCAAGACCTATGAGTTTATTGTGGACAGGGGGCGTCCTAAAAATCCTATGAGACGTCATTATGCCACCCACTATCCATATCCACTAGATGTGGAGAGGGTGCAACTTGCTATAAAAAAACTAGAAGGGACTCACGACTTTACTGGTTTTACAGCATCAGGGACTAGTGTGGAGGACAAGGTCAGGACGATTACGGAAGCCAGTCTTAGGGTTGATGAAACAGGTCAGTTTTTGACCTTTACTTTCTCAGGCAATGGCTTCCTCTATAAGCAAATTCGAAATATGGTTGGAACCTTGCTGAAAATTGGTAACAACCGTATGCCAATTGAGCAGATTGACCTCATCTTGGAGAAAAAAGACAGACAGTTGGCAGGTCCAACTGCAGCACCCAATGGATTGTATTTAAAGGAGATTCGTTATGAAGAATAATCGTATTTTAGCACTTTCAGGAAATGATATTTTTAGTGGAGGTGGACTGGCTGCTGACCTTGCGACTTATACTTTGAATGGTTTGCATGGTTTTGTAGCCATGACTTGCTTGACTGCCTTGACAGAAAATGGTTTTGAAGTCTTCCCGACGGATGAGACTATTTTTCAACAACAGTTGGATAGTCTTAAAAGCGTAGATTTTGGAGGGATTAAGATTGGTCTCTTGCCGACTGTTGGTGTTGCTGAGAAAGCATTGAATTTCATCAAGGAAAGATCAGGAGTCCCTGTCGTTCTGGATCCTGTATTGGTTTGTAAGGAGACGCATGATGTTGCAGTCAGCGAACTCTGTCAAGAGTTGATTCGCTTTTTCCCTTATGTGACTGTAATTACACCAAATCTACCTGAGGCAGAGTTGCTTGCAGATCAAAAGATTGAAAGTCTGGATGATATGAAAGCTGCAGCTCAGAAATTACATGGCTTAGGAGCGCCAGCAGTCATTATCAAGGGAGGAAATCGTCTCAGTAAGGATAAGGCTGTAGATGTCTTTTATGATGGAGAGAATTTCACTATTCTTGAAAACCCAGTCATCCAAGGGCAAAATGCTGGTGCAGGGTGTACCTTTGCATCGAGCATTGCTAGTCAGTTAGTCAAGGGAGAGGAACTATTACCAGCAATTGAAACTTCCAAAGCCTTTGTTTACCGTGCCATTGCACAAGCAGATCAATATGGAGTGAGACAGTATGAAGCAAACCAAAACAACTAAAATTGCCCTAGTATCTATCTTAGCAGCCAGTTCTGTCGTATTGGGGTATTTTATAAAAATCCCAACACCAACTGGATTTCTAACACTTTTGGACGTTGGAGTCTTCTTCACAGCCTTTTACTTTGGAAGCCGTGAAGGAGCCGTTGTCGGAGGGTTAGCAGGATTTCTCATTGATCTCATTTCAGGCTACCCTCAGTGGATGATTTTTAGCTTAATCAATCATGGTTTGCAAGGCTATTTTGCAGGTTTTAAAGGGAAATGGCAATGGTTAGGATTAGTCTTGGCGACTCTATTCATGGTAGCTGGTTATGCCTTGGCATCAGCTTGGATGAATGGTTGGGGTGCAGCTATTCCAGAAATCATCCCAAATCTCATGCAAAATGTTGTTGGAATGACTCTAGGTTTTCTTCTTTGTCATAGTGTAAAGAAATTCAGATAATAGTGAAAAAAGGAAACCTACTCCGAACTATTAGGGAACTATTGAAAAAACTCTGATTATTTGCTAAAATGAAAGCTATGAAAACACTCTACGATGTGCAACAATTTCTGAAACAGTTCGGTATCATTGTTTATATGGGAAAACGTCTCTATGACATTGAACTGATGAAGATTGAACTATCACGGATTTATGATGCAGGCTTGATGGACAAGCTAGATTATCTTGAAGCAGAAGCTGTTCTTCGCAGAGAGCACAAACTAGAATTAGACTATTTAGAAAAAAATGGAGATTAGGTAATATGGTAACTTGGGTATTATGGGGACTTATTGTAGCGATGTTGGCTTGGATGGGATACAACTACCTTCGCATTCGTCGTGCAGCGAAAATTGTAGACAATGCAGAGTTTGAGTCTTTGATTCGTACAGGTCAGTTAATTGACTTGCGTGATCCAGCTGACTTCCACAGAAAACATATCCTTGGAGCTCGTAATATTCCTTCAAATCAATTGAAGACAAGTCTTGCAGCTCTTCGCAAGGATAAACCAGTCCTTCTATATGAAAACCAACGTGCGCAACGTGTGACCAATGCAGCACTTTTCTTGAAAAAACAAGGTTTCTCAGAAATCTATATCCTCTCTTACGGATTGGATTCTTGGACAGGGAAAGTAAAAGTTGAAAAATAAGAAATGGCGGTGGGACAGAAATCGATAGACAAAGTCTTGATTTCGTAGTCCCAGCCCCGCGAGGATGATTAG
>NZ_JWAJ01000011.1 GCF_001068775.1 Streptococcus pseudopneumoniae | reverse complement strand
TATAAAGATTTTATATTTTGTTTGATTCTCTTCTTCCAGAATATCTAATTGATAATTGGGAATCATGACCACCCGTCAAACGGGTGGTTTGTCCCAGAGCTATAAGCCCAAACTACCAGCCAGCGCCTAAAGACGCTGGCTTTCATATTGTTCAATCCTTATTGCTCTTGACTCGTCACTTGCCTCTTAAAGAGGCTTTAGTATTACTTACCACTATCCCTAAAGAGGTCCTCATACTCTTTTACACTTAATTTATCTAGTGCTATATCATGCTTTACTCGTTCTCAAATTTTCATACTCGTGAAGAAATCATCCACTGGATAATTTCTTTAATCTTGGATATATTTCTTAATCGTGGCTTCATTGAGCACCACCGTACTCACATAATAACCTTCCGCCCAGAAATGCCGATTCCCAAACTTGTACTTGAGATTGGCGTGTTTGTCAAACATCATGAGTGCACTTTTACCTTTTAGATAACCCATGAAACTCGAAACACTTATCTTTGGTGGAATACTTACTAACATATGTACATGGTCTGGCATTAAGTGACCCTCGATAATTTCAACTCCTTTATAACTACACAAGCGATGAAATATTTCGCCTAAACTACTTCGATATTGATTATAGATA
>NZ_JWAJ01000010.1 GCF_001068775.1 Streptococcus pseudopneumoniae | reverse complement strand
CGAAGAGGCTAAACGCGGCGGACTGTAAATCCGCTCCTTCGGGTTCGGGGGTTCGAATCCCTCCCCTTCCATAGTTACGGGCATAGTTTAAAGGTAGAACTAAGGTCTCCAAAACCTTCAGTGTGGGTTCAATTCCTACTGCCCGTGTTAGTTAAATTATGGCGGGTGTGGTGAAGTGGTTAACACATCAGATTGTGGCTCTGACATTCGGGGGTTCGATTCCCCTCACTCGCCTATTTATATTATTGGGGTATAGCCAAGCGGTAAGGCAAGGGACTTTGACTCCCTCATGCGTTGGTTCGAATCCA
>NZ_JWAJ01000009.1 GCF_001068775.1 Streptococcus pseudopneumoniae | reverse complement strand
ATCCGCACTAACGACGCGCGCACCCAAAAACATCAGCGCTGCAACAGCAACTGAAGCCGCACCAAAGCTATATTTACGAATAGAAAAGCGTAAAACTTTTTCTCGTTTTTGGCGTTCGATACGACTCATGGATGATTTTTTATCCATTCTATTGTCTCCTTTTTTTGAATTTGCTCACCTGAAATACATATTGTTTATATTCACAGACAAAGCTATCCAAGTATAATTGTATACTTTTTTGTGGGAATAGGCAAATAATTTCGCGCTTAAATCAAACTTTTTTTAGTTTTTATGCATCTAAAATAATTATATTTGATTCACCCTCTATTTTTCCTTGATAGTATTGGATTATTTTGATGTTTTCATTCTTCAAACTATTAAAAATGAATCATATTTAAAATATCACTCAAACGATTAGCATTATTATCGGCGCTTCATTTTATTGTTTTCGTATTCTTTTGCCTTTAAAGTTTGTTTTATTTAAAAAAATTCGAAATAAATTGTATATAAGTTATTTACCTTTTATCCTTCTAAATAAAACTGGAGTTTTTCCTTTCTGTAGAATAAATCCATTGTAGCTTATCGTATTAGTTGTTTCATAATACAATACATTCCTCGAGGATAACGAATGGTAAATGCTCAATACCACCCAAATAAAAGCGCTGAGTCGGTCAATTAAGCTCTAAAACTCATCTTAAAACAGCATCAAATTCTTTCCATCAAGACAGACAATGGAGCCGAATTCAACCGCTTGGCTGATGTGTTTTCTAAGGAGCATGTCTACTATACACATCCCTACGCCTCATGGGAAAGGGGAACTAATGAGAATCACAACCGGCTCATTCGTAGATGGTTACCTAAGGGAGCTATAGTAGATTGAACTTAGAATAGTACGCTACGAATTCTAAAACATTTTTAAAAATTATTTTG
>NZ_JWAJ01000155.1 GCF_001068775.1 Streptococcus pseudopneumoniae | reverse complement strand
TCCTGGTAGGTATGGTTTTCCATCTGGTTTCTTAGGCGTTACAATCGCATCACCATTTGGTTTACGTGTGATTTCAATCTCACTTGGTGTTTCAGTTGTTGGGGTATTTGGTGTTACCTTACCTGGTGTTGTTACTGGAACTTCCACAGCTGGTTTACCTGGTTCTGTAATCTTACCTGTACCTGGAACATTTGTCTTAGGAAGCTTGTCATTTGGTACTTTACCTGAACCATTGTCACCGATTTCAACAGGGATTGTTGTTCCATTTTCTCCTGGAATTTCTACCTTAGTTCCTGGTGGGAATGTTGAGCCATCTGGTTTCTTAGGTGTTACTGTAACCTCACCTGTCTTAGGATCTTGTTCAACATCTACTGTTGGTGTCTTTTGACCCGGTGTTGCTGGTGTTACCTTAGCTGGAGTTGTTACATTAGGAACTTCCACAGCTGGTTTACCTGGTTCTGTAATCTTACCTGTACCTGGAACATTTGTCTTAGGAAGCTTGTCATTTGGTACTTTACCTTTACCGTCTTCACCGATTGTAACAGTGATTGGGTTACCATCTTTACCTGGGATTTCTACCTTAGTTCCTGGTGGGAATGTTGAGCCATCTGGTCTCTTAGGTGTTACTGTAACGTCACCTGTCTTAGGATCTTGTTCAACATCTAGTGTTGGTGTCTTATGCGCTGGTGTTTCAACTGGAACTTCTTCCGTTGGTTTACCTGGTTCTGTAATCTTACCTGTTCCTGGTACTTTTCCTTCTGGTAATTCACTGTTTGGTACTTTACCTTTACCGTCTTCACCGATTGTAACAGTGATTGGGTGATCCTTATCTTTACCTGGAATTTCTACCTTAGTTCCTGGTGGGTATGTTGAGCCATCTGGTCTCTTCGGTGTTACTGTTACATCACCTGTCTTAGGATCTTGTTCAACATCTAATGTTGGTGTCTTATGTGCTGGTGTTTCAACTGGAACTTCTTCCGTTGGTTTACCTGGTTCTGTAATCTTACCTGTTCCT
>NZ_JWAJ01000154.1 GCF_001068775.1 Streptococcus pseudopneumoniae | reverse complement strand
TTCATTTCTCTTTGGTGACGAATCTCCTCACAAAATTCAAGGGCATCTTTCCAGACATGTCTCATTACTACTTTTTGAAAATTCTTGCTTTGGGTACAAACGGATAATAAAGGACAGGCAACACATACTTTGGGATTACTCTTATACTCACGGTAGCCTTCTCGAGTGGTAGTGCGATAGCTTAACACTTGATTCTCTGGACAAACATAATGGTCATCACTTGCATTATAAACAAAATTACTAGGTCTTAAGTTCCCCTTTACTCCCTTTGGACGAGTATAAGGAAAGACAGGGATGATGTTACGTTCTAATAAATAATGGGCAATAGCTGGGGTCTTGTAGCCTGAATCCGCAATAATATAGCGTGGGGAGAAAGGCTCTAACTTTGAAAAAAGAGCAGGGAAAGCCTGACTATCATGAACATTTCCTGCTTCAACCGTATAAGCCAAGGCCCAACCATGCTTATCGCAAGCAACTTGAGCAGAATAGGCAAATACTTCCTTATGTTCGCCCTTATGGAACCAACCACACTCGGGATCTGTTGTTGAGATTTTCTTTTCCTTAGCCTCACTTTCTTTTGCGGGCTTTAAGGACTTTTTTTCGTGTTTTTTCCGATCTAAATCAATCTCAACTGCCAATTGTTCACTCATAAACTTAGCTTGTTGCTCTACCATTTCCTTACGATACTTGTGACTATTAGCTGCCGCTTTGATATGGGTACCATCCACAAATATTTCAGAAGGATCAATTAAACCTGCATACAAAGCTTGGTTGAAAACTTGGGAAAAAATCTCAGAAATGAGTTCTTTATCTTGAAAACGACGACTGTAATTCTTACCATAGGTAGTAAAATGAGGAACCTTATCATCTAAAGTTAGTCCGAGAAACCAACGATAGGCTATGTTTACTTCAATCTCTTTCATGGTTTGGCGCATAGAACGAATACCATAAAAACATTTGATTAAAGGAATTTTGACTAACATGACGGGATCAAGACTAGGCCGACCATTATCTGGACTATAGGTATCTTCTACCAAGTCATA
>NZ_JWAJ01000153.1 GCF_001068775.1 Streptococcus pseudopneumoniae | reverse complement strand
AGAATTTGGGCATAAACTTTTACCACTGCCTCCCTACTCACCTGAGTACAATCCTATTGAGAAGAAATGGGCCCATATCAAAAAGCATCTCAAAAAGATGTTGCCAAGTTGCAATACTTTTTTCGAGGCTCTTTTGTCCTGCTCTTGTTTCAATTGACTATAAAATCTTCTTGGGATGAAAACTTGCATTGTCCATGACAATGACATGAGGGGGCTTCAAAGCAGGTAGAAGTTGCATTTCAAACCACTATATATTTTTGCCCCTCGTCACAAAAAAAGACCTACCACACAAGCTAGAAAGCTTGATATGATAGGCTTTTTAATATTAGATTAACGTACAGTGCGGATACGCATTGTGTTAGTACGAACTGCTTCACCAAGTGGCACACCTGCAACGATAACGATATCATCACCAGATTTTACAAGACCTGCTTCAACTGCTTTACGTTCAGCAATGTCAAACATATCATCAGTTGATGATGGCGTTTCTGTCAACATTGGGATAACACCCCAGTTCAACATCAATCCACGTTCTGTCAATTCGTCAAATGTCAATGCCAAGATATCAGCATTTGGACGGTATTTAGAGATCAAACGTGCTGTGTGACCAGTCTTAGTAAGAGTTACAACCAATTTAATGTCCATTGAGTTTGTAGCATCTTTAACTGCTGAAGCCATAACTTCTGTCTTAGAGTTACGTTCAAATGAATCTGAGTTCAAACGTCCATATTCGTTAAGAAGAGTTTGAGCATTCTTATCGATAGTTGCCATTGTACGAACAGACTCAAGTGGGTATTTACCATTTGCTGACTCACCTGAAAGCATTGTAGCATCAGTTCCGTCGATAACAGCGTTAAATACGTCTGATACTTCTGAACGAGTTGCACGTGGTTTTTCAGTCATTGTTTCAAGCATGTTTGTTGCAGTGATAACAACTTTACCAGCAGCGTTCACTTTAGTAATGATCATTTTTTGGTAAACTGGAACCATTTCAAATGGTACTTCGATACCCATGTCACCACGAGCGATCATGATACCGTCAGCAGCTTCAATGATTTCATCCAAGTTATCGATACCTTGTTGGTTTTCGATTTTAGCGAACAATTGAACGTGACCGTTACCAGTTTCTTCACAGATTGCACGAACTTCATTCACGTCTTTTGCAGTACGTACGAATGAGATCGCGATGAAGTTGATACCTTGTTCCAAACCGAAGCGGATATCAGCGTTATCACGTTCAGCAAGAGCTGGGAAAGGAATTTTAGTGTTAGGGATGTTTACACCTTTTTGTTTAGCGATAACACCGTCATTTTCAACTTCAACAACAAATTCACGACTTGCATCGTCTTTTTCTACAACACGAAGACCAAGTTTACCATCGTCAACCAATACTTGACGACCAACTTCAACATCATCATAGATGTCAAGTGCTCCAGCAACGTTCAAAGCAATCACTTCACGAGTTGATTTGATACCTTGTTTAGTTGCAACACGGATTTTTTCACCAGTTTTGTATGAGTATTCTTTAGCTTCACCTTCGAACAATTCAGTACGGATTTCTGGTCCTTTAGTATCAAGAAGGAAACCAACTTTTTTACCTGCAAGTTTTTCAGCAAGTTTAACAGTTGCCATACGGTCACCTTGTTCTTGGTGGTCACCGTGTGAGAAGTTGAAACGGAAAGTGTTAGCTCCTGCTTCAATCAATTGAGCAATGTTTTTAGCTGAAGCTTCAACGTCAAGTTTTTCACCCCAGTATCCGTCTTCACCGAATTTTTTACCACCACGGATTTCTACCGCAGGACCCAAAGTTGCAACGATTTTTACACGTTTGTTCATGATTTTTGTGACTCCTTTATATAATTTGACCTTTCATGGTCATTTTACCAGTTTAGTTAAAGTTGATTATGACAAGCTCTTGTTCAAAGCAGAAAGTTCAAGGTCAGCTTTATGAGGGTTGTTAACAACGATATTGCCATCAGCTGTTAGGCTAAACAAAGCTCCTTCTTCTGCAGTTCCAAGAATTGGATTTTCAACCATTTTCTCATTGCGAATACCAACAGCGACACCACCGATTCCTTGTTTAAGGAGTTTAACAGCATGTGCACCCATGCGTGACGCCAATACCCGGTCACGAGCAGTTGGTGATCCACCACGTTGGATGTGACCAAGTTCAGTTACACGAAGGTCGCTTGTATCTCCAGCTTCTTTTAGTTTTTGACCAAATTCTGCCGCTGACATAACACCTTCTGCCAAAACGATAATGTTGTGTTTCTTACCGTGTTCATATCCAGCTTTGATACTTGCTACGATGTCTTCCATCTTGAAATCTTCTTCAGGGATGATAATTTCATCAGCACCAGTGGCAATACCTGCCCAAAGAGCGATATCTCCGGCATTACGTCCCATTACTTCAACTACGAAAGTACGACGGTGACTTGATGATGTATCACGAATCTTATCGATGGCGTCCATCGCAGTTGTAACTGCAGTATCAAATCCGATTGTGAAATCAGTACCTACGATATCGTTATCGATTGTTCCCGGAAGTCCGATAGCAGGGAATCCATGCTCAGTCAAGCGCATAGCTCCATGATAAGAACCGTCACCACCGATAACCACGACACCTTCGATACCGTGTTTTTTCAACTGCTCAATCCCTTTAAGTTGACCTTCGAGTTTTGCAAACTCAGGGTAACGAGCTGAGTGAAGGAAAGTACCACCACGTGAAATGATGTCTCCTACTGAAGCAGCATCAAGTGGATAAATCTCACCAGCAACCATACCAGCGTATCCATCATAGATACCAAAAACTTCCATTCCTTCTGAGATTGCTTGACGAACTACTGCACGGATAGCAGCATTCATACCAGGGGCGTCTCCACCACTAGTCAAAACAGCAATACGTTTCATTTGGTTTTGCTCCTTTTTCTTTTAACATTCTAACTGATTATACCATAATTAAAGTTAAAATTCTTTTATTTTCATTGATTTTTAACGATAAATCGTTTTCATAACTATCTGACTTAAAGATTCCTGTAAACTAACATCTTTTGCAACAAAATAACTCGGTAAAAGGACATTTTTTTGTTCATTTTCGTAGCGAATGATGACTGGAATTTCTCCCTTATATTGCTCTAAAATATGATAAATTTCAGTATCATGTTCATGATCAGCAGCCTGTATCCAAAATCGTTCACTCACTGCTTCTTTTAGATTATTTAACACTAATTGAAGCCGACCATCTCTTGCCTGTACTTTTCCATTAAGGTAGTAGAATCTTCCTTCATGTAAGAGATTTTTAAATTGGCGATACTGGTCAGAAAAAACTGTGACTTCAAGCTTCGTTTTACTATCACTAACTTTCAGAAAAGCCATGTTTTCACCTTTTTTAGTTCTGATTACTCGGATAGACTGAATCTCAACGAGTACTGTAGCTGTCTGTCCTTCAAATAGTTCAGACAAACTCACAATTGGGTACAAAGGATTCTTTGCTAAGATCAATAAAGGATGCGGACTGATACCTACTCCAAGCCACTCCTGTTCCTTACGGAACTTTTCGACTTGCGTAAAATCCTCACTCTCAAGCCAATTGTAGCTATTATCTGCAAATAAACTACCCAATTCTTCCACAAAAATAAATAAAGTAGGTAAGTTGGATAAGATTTTTTGGCGATTTTTTTCGAAACTATCGAATAAACCAATCTCGACTAGGGGAGTTAAGAGGCTAATCTTTTGATAATTTTTGGGTAATCGTGTGACAAAATCTTCAACACTTGTAAAAGGACGATTTTCTAAGATCCAATAGGCAAAATCTCGAGGCATCCCCTTGATACTCTTAAGTCCCAAGTAAATAGTCTGGTCTGTCAATTTATCCTGATATGGGATTGTATTGATAGAGAGTGGTGTTAGTTCAAAACCCATTTCAAGAGCATCGAGGATATAGTCTCCACTTGCATAATTGAGCATGACCTGATAAAAGATTGCTGGGTAATGTGTTTTAAAGTAGGCAAGCTGAAAGGCTAAAGCCGCATAAGCATAAGCATGCGATCGGTTGAAACCATAACCAGCAAATTTTTCCATGACAGCAAAAACCTGCTGAGCCTGTTCCTTTCCATGACCTTTTTCGAGTGCACCTTGAATGAAGCTCTCTTGCATTTGATGCATTTCCGCAGCATTCTTTTTCCCCATGGCGCGACGTAAAATATCGGCCTTTCCAAGACTAAAGCCAGCGTAGCGTTGGGCTACTTGCATAACCTGCTCTTGATAGAGCATGATACCATAGGTAGGAGCTAAAATATCTTCTAGCACAGGATCAAGAACTGTCACCTTTTCTTTGCCATGTTTTCGAGCCACAAAGTTATCGATATAGTCGCTCGCCCCCGGTCTGTTGAGGGAAGTCGTTGCCACTACTTCTTCAAAGCTTTCTGGTTTCACGCGCTTTAATAAGCGAATAGCACCAGGTTGTTCAAACTGAAAAATTCCCTTGGTCTTCCCAGCTGCAAAGAGGGCTAAAGTTTCCCTATCCTCAAGGTCAATTTCCTCAATCCTTAGCTGAATTCCTTGAGTTTCAAATAAGAGCTCCTGCATTTTTTGAGCAAAAGTTAGGTTTCGTAAGCCCAAGAAATCCATTTTGAGCAAGCCATTTCCTTCAACTCCATGCGCATCATACTGGGTAATGAGCATATCCTCACCATACTTAAGAGGAATATAGTCCGTTAGATTTTTATCACTAATCACGACACCAGCAGCGTGGATGGAAGTTTGCCGAGGATATCCTTCTATCTTTTTAGCAATTTCAAAAGCCTTTTGGTACTCAATCTTACCTTGAATCAGTTGTCTAAATCCTAGATTCCCTTCATAGGCACTTGTTAAGGTATCTTTGAAACCAATTTTTTTGGTAATAGCCGTTAATTCATACTCAGGTACACCATAGCGTTTAAAAACATCTCTGACGGCCTGTTTAGCACCAAAGGTTGAGTAGGTGACTATCTGAGCAGCGTGAATACTACCATAACGGTCACGAACATAGCGGATAAATTCAGGACGATAGATATCGGGAATATCAATATCGATATCGGGCATGGTATAACGTTCACGATTTAAAAAGCGTTCAAAGATGAGATTTTTAGCTACAGGGTCGATACCAGTGATATCTAAGGCATAGGCCACTAGACTTCCAACTGCAGATCCACGTCCCATACCCATATAATATCCTTGAGAACGACCGAAACGTAAGAGGTCCCAGACAACCAAGAAATAGTCATCGAATCCCATGTCATGAATCACAGATAGCTCTTCTTCTAAACGAGCCTGATAAACTGAATTTAATAAGCCCTTCAGTTCCAAGCCCTTAATAGCTCTTTCACGCAATTCCTCAACAGCTGGTCTCTCTGGATTGAAGCGAGGAAGCTTGAGACTATTATCAATCTCATAAGTAGTTGCTCCAATCAGTTCAGATAGATTGTCTAAAGCTTTTGGAAATTTTTCTACAAAAAATTGTTCAAGACGGTCAGCAGGTAAAAACAAGCCTTGTTGCGATTGAACATCCACCTCTCGCAAGGTCACATTTTCCTTAATCGCCTTGAGCATTTGAAGTGTTTCTAAATCCTCAGGTTCGAAAGAATTAACACGATAAAGAGGGAGAATTGGTCGAGAAAAATTCGACTGAGCTGTATCTGGATACACTCCGATATAATAATCATGTCCCAAATCTAAGTGAGCTATTTCATGGAAATAGGGAACAATAACACAAACATCTTCTAGATAGGGAGAAAAATCAGTCCATTCCTTTTTACCTGTCATTTTTTGACTCGAAAGCTTCATGAGATTTCGATAACCATGATTTGATAGGGCTAGAAAGCGCAGATTAATCAGTTCTTCCTTATGATGAACGGTCATCTCAAGACCTAATAAGGGCTGGATCCCTTGCTTTTGGCACTCTTTGATAAAATAATAAGCTCCATAGAGATTATCAATATCCATGATTCCAAGTGCTGAGTAACCGTATGCTTTCCCTTGGTCAACATACTTCTGAATGGAAATCATACTCTCCATGAAACTATAAACCGTTTTTGTATCAAGTTGTGCAATCACTCGCTATCACCTCCCTTTTTCTCCTTATATTATACCATTTTAAAAAATAGAAAAACAATTTCTTTCTTCCCTTGTAGAAAAAAGAACCACAGTTAAATTAACCGTGATTCTCACTTATCATTCTATTTCCAAGATAGGATTTGTAGCTGTCAAGTGACTGATCTTGCCACTAACACCGAAATATTCCTCAATTTTAGTATGTAATTCTAGCATTGCTTCCCGAGCTCGTGATGCCTGTTCTTCATTGATAGCTTCAATGACTAAAACAGCATCTTTGGTTTCTTCTGTTAACATGGTTCTTTGGGCTTCACGCCAGTTTAAACACCGACAAACCGCACCTTGTTCATCAAAATAAATCATTTCATCAGCTAAGGCAGGAGCATCACTTTCAGCCCCTAGTGGAAAGAAGGATTCATTCCCTTGAGCTCTCCCAAGACATAAGTCACCAACAATCTTAGCTAAATCCTCTCCCCCACAAGGAACAGCGTAAGAAAGTGAAACACTATTATAGATATCTACCAAAGGATTTATTGGATTAAATTCTCTTCCTTGACTCACACGCTTTAATAAGGCTTCAATAGAAGAACGAGCACCTTTTTTTGTTTTGAATTTTGTGAATGCCTGACGCCATTCTTGAATCACTTCATTCTGAGTGAAATTATCATCTGGTATAAAAGTCCGGGCTTTTTGGGTTCCTTCATCTAGTAAAGCTTTAAAATAGGGATCCTCACTCTCATCAATAGTATTGTTGAGACCTTTTACCACCAATACAGAGATTTGAGCATCTGGAAATAGTTGCCAAAAATCATCTTTTACATGAACTTTCATGACTTTGCCTCCATTCTTTTTCTTTCATTCTACCACAAATTCTAAAAAAGAGTAGCATACAAGCTACTCGATAGGAACTATAATGAATTTTCACGAATCACTTCTACCTTGTATCCATCTGGATCTTTGATAAAGTAATAGTTTGGTTGAGTCCCTGGAAGTCCATTAGGTGCTGTTACTTCATAGCCTTTGTCGCTATGTTCTTTATGAAGAGCCTCAAGATCAGGTGTACTTAGGGCAATGTGAGCAAAACCGTCACCGACAACATAAGGTCCATGATCATAGTTGTAAGTCAACTCCAATTCATAATCATCACCTTCAAGTCCAAGATAAACAATAGTGAAAGCATAGTCTGGAAAGTCTCTACGACGTAATTCTTTAAAACCAAAAGCATCTTGATAAAAAGCGATTGATTTTTCAAGATTTTCTACTCGCAAACAAGTGTGTAGCATTTTAGAAGCCATTTTTTCTCCTTTGTTTAAAAAAGACTGGGACAAACTTGCACCAGTCTTATGAATAATTATTTACCAAGTTTTGCTTTAGCTGCATCTGCAAGAGCTGTGAAAGCTGCTGCATCGTTAACAGCCAAGTCAGCAAGCATTTTACGGTTAACTTCGATCTCAGCCAATTTCAAACCATGCATCAATTGTGAGTATGAAAGTCCGTTCAAACGAGCTGCCGCATTGATACGTGTGATCCACAATTTACGGAAGTCACGTTTCTTTTGACGACGGTCACGGTATGCATAGTAGTAAGAGTTCATTACTTGTTCTTTTGCAGTACGGAACAAGATGTGTTTAGCTCCATAGTAACCTTTTGCTAATTTAAGAATACGTTTACGACGTTTGCGTGATACAACGCCACCTTTAACACGTGCCATGTTTTATTTCCTCCAAATATTTCCTAGAATTGTTTACTTACTGTTAGGCTATTATTTCAAGCGAGTAAGCATTGCTTTGATACGTTTGAAATCTCCTGAATGCACCATAGATGCTTTACGAAGATGACGACGTTGTTTTTTAGTTTTTCCGTGGAAACGGTGAGAAGTGTAAGCACGGAAACGTTTAAGTCCACCAGAACCTGTACGTTTGAAACGTTTAGCTGATGCGCGGTGTGTTTTTTGTTTTGGCATGATTTTTTCTCCTTTATTTAACTTTCTGACAATTATTTTTTGTCAGTTGCTGGCGCCAATTGCATGAACATTTGGCGACCATCCATTTTAGCACGTTGTTCGATGATAGCAATATCTTGTGTTGCTTCAGCAAACTCGGCTAAAACTTTTGCACCAATCTCTTTATGGGTGATCATACGCCCCTTAAAGCGAATGGATACCTTCACTTTGTTCCCTTTTTCAAGGAACTTGCGAGCATTGCGAAGTTTAGTTTCGAAATCTCCCTTGTCGATAACAGGGCTCAAACGAACTTCTTTCACGGTCACAACGCTTTGTTTTTTGCGTTGTTCTTTTTGTTTCTTCTGGTACTCAAATTTGAACTTGCCGTAGTCCATAATTTTTGCAACAGGAGGTTTAGCTTGAGGTTGAATGAGAACCAAGTCCACATTAGCTTCGTCCGCAAGTGCTTGCGCTTCGCTTAGTGGTTTGATACCCAATTGCTCACCTTCAAGACCGATTAAGCGAACTTCGCGTACACGAATTTCATCATTGATGAATAAGTCTTGTTTTGCTATGGTTTTCACCTCTTTTTTTAATTTAGAGAAAAACAAGAGCGGACTTGCTAACGCAAACCCGCACTACATGATTGTATTTCATTTCTGAAATTTGATCCGTAGGGGCCAGACAACGTTAGTCGCAAGGCGAGAAGTTCTCACTTCTGCTTTTCTCAACTTTTATATGATATCAAGTTTTCCCCTACTTGTCAAGATTAAAACTATCTTTTTTTAATTTTTTCTATTTTTGCCGACTTACAATCTATTGATTACGAGAATAATAAATCTCATGTGGCTTCAAACGAGCACTCAGCAGCTCTGATACAGTCACAAAACTATAGCCTTGTCCCTGCAAATACTCAATTACTTTGGGTAGTGAATTAACAGATGTTTGATGAATATCATGCATTAAAATGATAGATCCATTGCTCACTTGGCGCTGAATTACTGTCAAAATCGCAGCTTCATTTTTACTCTTCCAATCCAAACTATCCACATCCCACATAATAAAGCTTAAATCAAGGCTATTGCGAATATCATCTGAGATTGCACCGTATGGCGGACGCATCAATTTAGAACTTTTTCCAAGAACTTTTGTAATAGCGTCTTCGGTATCTGTGAGCTGTTTCTTAGCATCTTCCAGTGACAGTTTCGTTAAAATTGGGTGATTCCAACTATGGTTTCCAACTTCATGACCTTCAGACTGCATACGTTTAAGAATCGACTCATTACCTGCAATATTCTTTCCTTGGACAAAGAAAGTTGCTTTAATCTTGTATTTAGCTAAGATATCCAATGCCTGTGGTGTTGTATTTCCGTCCGGTCCATCATCAAAGGTAAGAGCTACTACTTTTTTATTTTTCTCAGCCTGAGCCTTCTTATAAAGTTCTGCATCCTTTTCAGTTAGATAGGACGATTGGATAACATCAAAGAAGTCTGAAATAGGCAAAGCTATTTCTTCTACATTATTAGTTGCTTTGACTGGATATAACACCAATTGACTATCTTTGTAAGCGAACTTCCAAGATGATAAATCGGTAGCTGAAAAATCGGCTATTACTTGATCAACAAGAGTTTGTTCAAGCTTTTTATCTTGGAGCGTTGACTTGATATTCTCAAGAAATGTTTCTTTGGCTTTGCTAGCATCTGTAAAGAGCTGATCTAAAGTAAACAGGGTCCCATCTTCCTTAAGATAAAGCTGATCTAATGATGTATTTTCTAATTCTACAACAGTAGAATTACTCAAATCATAGACCTGTTTTTTCACAAGATGACTCTCCACACCTTTGATAGCAGAAGAATCTTTCTCAGAGTAGTAAAAGATCAAATCTTCCTTATCTTCTACCTTATCCGTGATATCTTTTACAATGATATCCTGAACAGGGGTAATGACCTTGTCCCCCGTCATAGGATAGTAGGTGATGATTTCTGCCTGCCCTTTACGAAAATGATCTTTCTGACTTCCTTGTGAATAGGAATCATCTTTTTCTTTTTTCAGTGCTTCAATTTTTTGCTCAAAAGCTTGCTTCGTCAAGAATTTATAAGCAATACCTGCTCCTAATGTTAAGATTGTGAAGAATAGAAGCCCCACAATAATCCACAATTTTCTTCTCTTTCTGTCGTTTACTTTATGGCTTGTTCTTTTTTTTGTCATAGTCTTATCATATCAAATCATGCCTATAATTTCAATGATAAATAGGAAAATGTCCATTTTTTAGGAAAAGAAAGGTAAAAGAAAAATCCTAGATCTCCCTAGGACTTTCTTTTGTTTAGAAACGAATAGTTTCTCTTGTTTTTTCATAAGAAGAAACGAAGCGGTTTGTTACACCTGGCTCAGCAACTTCCAAAGCTTGGGAAATCTTTTCGAAAGATGCTTGATAATCAAAGGCATTTTCAAAGATTTCTAAAGATTCGTGGAAGGCTTGTTGAATCCCTTCATCAAATGATCTGTAGCGGTTAGAGTATTGAAGTAATTGTTCAGTCAAGGTAGCATGTTGTACGATGCTGTATGTTTCTGTTTCCAGAATTTCCATATCGTGAGTTGCAATTTCTAAAATACGGTTGACAGACTCAATGTTGACTTGTGACTGTTCTAACTCTGCCAGCAAGTCTTCAGTACTGTGGCTAGCTGCAAAGAACAATTTCAAGAAGCTCTGTGGTATTCCTGGAAGATTTCTCTTTTCCATGTATCGTTTGATCGTGTGGAGGCGATTGACGTAAACATTTGCCTTTTGACGAGCGTTGACATCGTCTTTTTCAATTTGCACCAGACGTTCGCTAACTGAAACTTGATCATCTTCAATTTCTTTTAATGTAGCTTGAACATTTTCTAAACGTTCTTCCAATACAGAATAAGCATCAGAATATTCCTCTTGTTCTGAAGTCAAATCGCTAACTGTAAGTTCTAGGGAATCCAAATCCACTTGAAGACGACGAACATGATTTACATCACTCTCAGCCATCAAGTAGGTCTTGCTCAAACGCTCGATATCTTTCACCAAGACTTGATTGTTGTCTTTTAAGTGGTCAAGATAGGTTGGAAGTGTTAACAACAAGTTTTCAACAACTTTTTGAGAAGCAATCTCTCGTGTGAAAATATTATAGAGAGCATTGATTTCTTCTTGAATCTGAGTGTTTTCATATTCAGCATTGTCCAATTCCAATTTTTTAATATTTTCTTGGTTGTTCTTCAATGCTTCATACAATAACTGCAAACGAGATTCAATGTCAGTTTCTACAAAGTGATAGTTGGCATCAAGCAACTTACGATAGCCAGCCTCTAGATCTTCAAGTTGATCAGGAAGTTCAGTCGTTAGTTTAGTAACAATTGCTGGAATTCTCTCTACGATATGTGTCAAAGCGAGAATATGATTTTCAGCATTATCCAAAATCCCTGCTGCTTCAACTGGATCTCCTGAAGAGTTTAGCGTCACAAATTGAGAAAATTCAGATTGGATGTTCTCCAATTGTTTTTCAATTTCAGGAAGCGCTTGACCATATTTCTCAGAATCTTCTGCGACTGTTTTCTGCAGGCTTTCAAATAAATCTAAAGCATGCAAGACACGACCACTATTTTTGGATTCTTGTTTTTCTAGATCTGCCAAAGCATTTCGAATGGAAGCAATATCTTCTTCGATAAGGGTAATCTGGCTTTCAATTTGATCAATTTTGTGTTGAGCCTTCAAGAAACGAAATGAATTATTGTACCCTTCTGCTTCAAACAGATTATTCTCAATATCCGCAAATGAGTTGAGGGATAGGTCTACCCATTTTTGGTTCCACTCTCTAAATGCAATCTGACTTTGACCAATCAGATGCATATTCTTAACAGCTTCTACTTCATCGTTAACTGGAAGGTTATACAACTCTTCCTTTCTTTCTTCTAATACTGCGAGCCTCTTTTCATTGCGTTTGCGTAACAAAACTGCCACAACATATGCAATAATCAGAAGAGCCGCGATTGCAATCATAGTAATAATCAACAGATTATCAGACATATCAAACTCCTTTTTATACATGAAACAATTGTAATGATTATATCATATTTTTCAAACCATGGGAACTATTTCCCAATTTTTTTAAACGTCAAGCGTACTGTAGACAGCATTTTCTTCGATAAATTCTCGACGTGGTTCTACGCGGTCACCCATGAGCATATCAAAGATTTTATCTGCTTCTGCAGCATCATCAACTGATACACGCGCCATGAGACGATGTTCTGGGTTCATGGTTGTTTCCCAAAGTTGATGGTCATCCATTTCTCCAAGACCTTTATAACGCTGAATAGTTGGTTTTGAACGTCCTTCACTATAGCGAGCTAAGGCTTCCTGTAGACGGATTTCTTGATCTGCTCCAGGTTGGATGTATTCTTTAATTTCACTGCCGACCTTAACACCGTAAATTGGTGGTTGAGCGATATAAACATAACCTGCTTCTAAAACGGGTTTCATATAACGATAAATCAAGGTTAACAAGAGGGTACGGATGTGAGCTCCATCGACATCGGCATCCGTCATGATAACGAGTTTTTGGTAACGTGCCTTGCTGACATCAAATTCAGCACCAAAGCCTGTTCCCATAGCTGTGAAAAGGCTACGGATTTCTTCATTGGCAAGGATTTTATCCATGCTGGCCTTTTCAACGTTGAGGATTTTACCGCGAATCGGTAAAATCGCTTGGAATTCACGGTCACGACCAGACTTTGCAGAACCTCCCGCTGAATCTCCTTCGACGATGAAAAGTTCAGTTTCAGCTGGATTGTTTGAGGAACAATCTGCTAATTTCCCTGGAAGGTTTGAAATCTCTAAACCAGATTTCTTCCGAGTAACCTCACGCGCACGCTTGGCTGCCACACGCGCCTTAGCTGCCAAAATCCCTTTTTCAACAATCCGCTTAGCAATCTGTGGATTTTCCATTAGGAAGTCTGAAAATGCTTCACTAAAGAGGCGATTAGTAATCTTGACAACTTCACTATTTCCAAGTTTAGTTTTCGTTTGTCCTTCAAACTGCGGATTTGGATGTTTCACAGAGATAACGGCAGTCAATCCTTCACGGACATCCTCACCTGTAAGGTTATCTTCGTTATCTTTTAGGAGTTTGTTTTTACGAGCGTAGTCGTTAATGACACGGGTTAAGGCTGTACGGAATCCTTGTTCATGCGTTCCACCCTCATGTGTATGAATGTTATTGGCGAAACTCATGACATTTTCATGGTAGCCAGTTGTGTACTGCATGGCTACTTCAACTGTGATGTCATCCATTTCTCCATCAGTGTAGATTGGCGTATCAAAAATGACATCCTTGTTTTCATTGATATACTCAACGTAACTCGCAATCCCACCTTCGTAGTGGTAGTGTCTTGTTTGTTCAAGTCCCTCACGCTTGTCAGTGATGGAGATTTGAAGGCCACGATTCAGAAAGGCGAGTTCTTGGATTCGCTTGTTTAATTTATCAAAATCAAAAGTTGTTGTTTCTGTAAAAATCTCTGGGTCTGGCGTGAAGTGTACTGTTGTACCTGTTTTATCTGTATCTCCAATCACCTCAAGGTCAGCAACAACATGTCCACGACGGTATTCTTGGTAATGGATTTTTCCATTTTTGTGAACACGAACATCCAACTGAGTTGAGAGGGCATTTACAACCGATGAACCTACACCGTGGAGTCCACCTGAAACCTTGTAACCGCCACCGCCAAATTTACCTCCAGCGTGAAGAACGGTAAAGACAGTTTCAACGGCAGGACGGCCTGTCTTTTCTTGAATATCAACAGGGATACCACGTCCATCATCAACAACCGTAATAGAGTCATCTGGCTCAATAAAGACCTGAATATGACTAGCAAATCCCGCCAAGGCCTCATCGATAGAGTTATCAACGATTTCCCAGACTAGGTGGTGAAGACCTTCTTTTGAAGTCGATCCGATATACATTCCAGGACGCATACGAACGGCTTCCAGACCTTCCAAAACTTGAATCTGACTGGCATCATAATCCTGTGCCTGTTGGTTTTTGATTTCTTCTGTCATTTTTTCCCTTTTTCTTACATTTCTAATACTTGTCTCAATGTCACGATATTTTCAAAGAGATGCGTCGCTAAGCTTGCTGCTTGTCCAGCTTCAATATCGATAGGACGGTCACCAATAACGATACCAGAGCTTATCTTGTACTTATCTCGCAAATAGATCATAGACTCTGGATTTGGTTTTCTCTTAAAGCCAGAGCTAGCTGTTACTACTTCTGTAAAATAGTCAGCAATACCAGTCTTTTCAAGAATATCCAAAACTTGGTCATTGCGATGTGAAACCAAAAAGTTCCGTCCTCCCTGGTCTGAGATTTCCTCCAATAAAGCAGGTACTCCCTCAAACAAGGCAGGATGTTCAAGCTCTCGCGCTTCGTTTTCCTTATATTTTTCTAAAAAATGCTCTATTGTTGGGGCAAATTGGTCAATCGCAAAAGCAGTTGACACTTTCAAGGCATTGTAAACTTTATCATGTTCTTCTTCAATTCCAAATTGAGCTAATGTTTCCACAAAAGCCGCGGTCGAAGTCTCATAATTATCAAGTAAAGTTCCACCTAAATCCCAGATGTAATCGTGATATTTCATACCCTTCATTATAGCATTTTTTTATCAAAAAAGCGACGATTTCCTTCTATTTTAACAGTAAAAAACGAGAAGAATCCCCTAATTGATAGATTCCTCTCGTTTTAGTTAATCTATTCCAAATACATCACGATAGAGCATGGCTTCTCTCAAAGCATTTGCATCTCCACCAAGTTGTTCTACTAAGTTATAAGCAAAGGCAAGGGCAGTTGCTGGACCGCGACTGGTAGTCAACTGACCATCGACAACTACTGTTTCCTTGCGATAGTGACCATCAGCAATTTGCTCTTGGACACCATCATAGCAGGTGAACTCTTTGTCCTTGAGGAGACCGGCTCGATTCAGTACAATTGGTGCTGCACAAATAGCTGCTACTTTTTTACCAACTTGCTCAAATTTTTGAAGTTCAGCAATCAATTGCTCATTATCACGCAAGTGAGCTGAACCTGGCATACCTCCTGGTAAGACAATCATGTCGTACTCAGATAAATCACCATCAAACACACGATCTGCTTGTACTTGGATGTCATGTGATCCCGTCACTCGGGCTTCAAAACCAACCATATGACAAGCAATATTGGCACGACGTAATACGTCCACCACTGTTAGGGCTTCGATTTCTTCAAAGCCATCTGCTAAGATAACTGCTACTTTAGCCATGATTTACTCCTTATTTAACTTTTTTCAAAACAACTTTCTTCCGTTTAAATCTTGTCTTACCGCTCTTTTCTTCGGCTAGATGCGTTTGATAACTCATCGATAGAAGCAAACCAACACCAATTAGATTACTGATAATGGCTGAGCCCCCTTGGGAAATAAATGGCAGAGGAATCCCTGTCAGTGGCAGCAGACCTGTCACCGCACCGATATTTTCAAAGATATGGAACAAGAGCATCATAATGAAGCCAGTTGAAATGTAGGTATAAAATTGATTATTGGACTTGAGAGTGATTTTTAGCATTCGATAGATAAGTAGAAGATAAAGTGTAATTACGAGGACAGAGCCGATAAAACCAAAATCTTCTGCAATGACTGTAAAAATCATATCACTCTCACGAACGGGAATGAGGAGATTGGATACATTAAAGCCTTGACCAAACAAGCCTCCACTACCGATGGCGATTTGCCCTTGCGCTTGTTGATAGGTGGTCGTTTGTGCATAATCAAAGGGATTGAGCCAAGCAAGGATACGGTTGATCTGATAGGTTGGCATCCCGATTTGATGTATGAAAGCACGCCCATCTTTTGTGATGAAAATTGCTAAAAATCCTGCAATTCCCGATACAGCTGTTACAAAAATTGGAATGATGATTTTCCATGATACCCCAGAAAGCAAGACCAGTCCCGCAAAGATTGCGACAAAGACCAAGGCTGTTCCTAAGTCACTCTGCAGGGCCAGTAAACCTAAAACTGGTAGCGTGAAGATAATCATCCACAGTATCAAGAGGAAGTCTAAAGGAATCGTTCGTTCACTTTCCTTGTGTTTCTGTGTGAATTGAACAATGACCCGAGCCAAGATCAAAATATAGGAAATTTTCATGAATTCGGAAGGTTGGAAAAGCGTCACTCCACCGATTGATACCCAGTTTTTTGCTCCCGTTGCTGCGACCAAACTAGGGTTATAGAAAACCAAGGGTAAGACCATGAGGACTAGACCTAGGGCATAAAGATAGGGAGTCGCCTGCCATAAAAATTTTGTATTAAAGAACATGACTACAAAGCTGATAAAAATTCCCAATACGATCCAAGCTAGTTGCTGACCGAGAATAGGCCAGATATTATGTGGATAGTCATGGCTGACAGCAATGTAAATAGCTACCACTCCAATCACCAGCAAACAGAATACTGGTAGAATCAAACTATAATCGACTCGAGAGTCGAGAGAACGTTTCATAAAGGTCTCCTTCATTCTTTCAGATGTTTATTTTATTTTTTGTGTAAAAATTCTTGAACTTTTGAGAATATTTGCTCTTTGCCAACTTCTCTGACTCGACTAGTCTGTGACAAGGCCTTGCCAATCTGCTTTCCATATCGCTTGCTTGTCATTCGGCTATCCAAGATAAGGACAGAGGAGCGTTGCCCTAGACGACGCATGGTTCTACCTATCGCTTGTTTGAGGCGAATAATAGCCATTGGCAGTTGATAGTCGTAGAAAGGATTTTTCCCTTCAAGACGCAGTTCCTGATTCATTTTTTTCGTAAAGGGATCTTCTGGATTTTGGAAGGGCAAGCGTGTCACCACTTCAATCACTCGAGGGTGAGTCGCAAAATCAACTCCCTCCCAAAAACTTCCTGTCCCTAGCAAGAGTTGAGAGTCTCCTCTTTCAAATCGTTTCTTGAGTTGAGCAGGATCCCCGTTCTTATACTGGGCTAAATGAGAAAGAGATAAAGAATCTGATACCTGCAACAAAAGGTCTTTTGAAGTGAATAAAACAAGCATGGGTTCTTCAAGATAAGACAAATCTTCCAGCACTTCTACAAGAGCCTGGGCATAGTCTTCTTGAGAGGTTTCAGTCACCAATGGAAAATCCTTGACAACCAAAATTTCTTGATTTTCTTGAAAATTCTCATCCAGTCTGGCAAAGGCTGCATGCGGGAATCCCATTAGTTCTGGCAAAGATACTCTGCTACTAATTTCCAAGGTTGCAGAGACAGCTAAGAGTTGACAACTCTCTGGAAAAATCTCAGAAAAGAGCAGACGTTGATTGCGACTGGAAGAAATGACAACCTTCTTGCTAGACAAGTCTGAGGCTGATAGCCAAAATTCTCCATCAGTGCAGAAAAATCGCTGACAATCCCGGAAAACTTGAACTTCTAACTCTGAGAAATCCTGTTGGAGTTGTGCCATTGTTGTCGCTGGGCACATTCTTCGTTTGCCAGATAGGAACTGGTCCATCAAATGACAAAGCTCAAAGCGAATACTCTCCATCAAGCGTCTCTGAAGCGTCCCTTCTTCTCGAACTAGAGCTTGATCTAGCTGGTCTACTATGTCGTTTAAAACGAAACTCTTTTGTAAAAGACTTTCCAATGTTAGTAAGATCTTCTGGGCCTCATCCAAAATCAAGAGACGGCCCTCTAGTAGACTGGGATCATCCTCAAGTCGGGTAACGAGATAAGCATGATTTGTCACAAGTAGCTGGCAAGAGCGAGCTTTTTTCTGCCCCCGTCTCCAAAAATCCTCTAACCAAAAGAGAGAAGCTTTGGGAAGATTCCCATCATGTACCAAGTTTGGTAAAAACTGCTGGTAGCGATAAAGTTGTCCAATCTCATCCAAATCTCCAGTTTCTGTTTCGGTCAACCAAACTAGAAGTTGCATCTTAAAACGTGTGTACAAGCGATTGGATTCGTCTTCCTCTAGCGCTGCATGAAAGGCATCTAGTTTTAGATAATTCTGTGGTCCTTTAAGATTATGAATCGAAAGGTGAAAGACCTCTTCCAATCTACGAGCCTCTTCTTGCATGACTTGATTTTGTAGAACTTTAGTAGGAACACTGAGGAGAATTCCTTTTTCGTTTTCTAGTGATAAAGCGGGTAACAAATAGCCGTAGGTTTTCCCAATTCCAGTCTGAGCTTGCACAAAAGCAATTTTCTCATTCTGTAGAAAATCTTGAACCTTTTGAGAAAAGCTAGCTTGTGGAGCTCTATCTTCCAAATTCAACAAGGCAATATTGGTTTGGAAATCTTTAGATAGTTTACGTGGAGAAAGGGCTGGCTTTTCTTTTCTTAAAAATAAACCTTGCACCTCTACCAAGTCATGTTCAACTAGGATGGACTGCTTCTGATAAACTTCCTCGATGACCAGATAAGACTCATATAATAAACCATCTGACAAACTTAACAAGCGCTCCAATAAGCCTTTTGGCAGTCCAAACATCTTTTGTCGCATACAGAGAAAGAGCTCTGCTGTGGCTTGGGCATCTGATAGGGCAGTATGGGCTTTTTCTAGTGAAATTCCCAACTCTTGACAGAGAATCCCCAGATTGTATTTTTCAAGTTGAGGATAAAATACCTGAGCCAACTCGACTGTATCGATACGGGGAGTGCGCAATTCATAGCCTTCGAAAAAGAGGAATTCCGCCAACAAATTAGCATCGAACTGGACATTGTGCGCAACAAAAACACCGTCCTTGACCAAGTCAAAAATTTTTCCAGCAACCTGAGAAAACTCTGGTGCCTCTGCCAGTCGCTGATCGGTCAAGCCCGTTAATTCTTTGATATGAGAATCCAAGAGTTCGTGGGGATTGACATCCGTTGCAAATTGGTCAACAATCTCGCCATTTTCAATGACCACGATTCCCACTTGGATAATTTTTGCCTTGCTTCCGGTACTGGTCGCCTCTAAATCTACGACCACATACCGATCATTTCTAAAATTCATCATTAAAAATTATATCAAAATTTACACAATTTGACATCCATGAACTTTGTTAGAAGTGGCAAGTTTCTTGCAAGTTTTTCTAAAAAATGATTGAATAGAAATGTAGAAAAGGAGGGACATCATGAACCCATTAGATTTGTTTAATCAAGTAAAAGAACTCATTGAGAACAAAGATTTTTCTGCAGCAAAAACATTTGTTGAAGAAAATAAAGATCAACTCGGTGAGTACCTAAGCCAAGCACAAGATTTGGTTTCAGGATCAGAAGGACTTGACGGTCTTGTAGACAAGGTCAAAGGCCTCTTCTAATTATCAAAAGACACCTGAAAAAATCAGGTGTCTTTTTGTATTTTCTTCATGAATGCTGGGATATGTTGACTAATCGTGGTTGGCAGAACTACAAAGTTGTCCTCAGCCAATTCTTGAGCAATTGCTGAATGTAGATAGGTCGCTACCGTCACTCTTTCATAGAGACTAACTTGTGGGAATTGACCAGCAAAACCAGCAATCATCCCAGCTAAGGTATCTCCCATTCCTCCAGTCGCCTGATAGGGACCTCCAACACTCAACTGATAACAATCAGTTTGACCAGCTTGCCAAATTCGAGTCGCAGGACCTTTTTGAACTAGAATCGTTCCTGAAGGAAATCTCTTCAAGGCCTCCCCTGTTTCCTCAGTTCCTTGGGAAGTCAAATCTAAGCCTGACAAGACTTGCCATTCCCTTTGGTGAGGCGTTAAAACAAGCTGAGCCTTAGGAAATTTCATTTCAACCTTCGCTAAAATAGATAGGGCACCACCATCCAGTATGAGGGTCTGATCTTGATTTGAATGATGAAAGACTGTTTGGAGAAGCTCTTCTCCACACTCATCATCCACTAGTCCAGGTCCGACCAAGACAATATTAGCTTTCTGCAACTGTTGCTCCAGCAATTGCTTATCACCAAGGTCAAAAGCCATAGTCTCCGGCAGATGGCTATGCAGAGCTGGAATATTCTCTTTATCCGTTGCTATTGTCACCAAGCCTGCGCCACTTCTAACCGCCCCTAAAGCAGCCATAATAATCGCTCCCCCATAGGGATACGTTCCTCCGATCAAGAGAAGACGACCGTAGTCTCCTTTATGACTAGAACGAGGACGATCGATGATTACTTTTTTTCAGTAGAGCTTGATCAATCTCTTTCATACACTACTCCTTCAACTTATCCTTACCATGTAGTACTTGATTAACCTTGGTATTCCAAGCCTGTAACCCTTCTCCCTCATAGTCTAGGTAAATCACTCTATCTTGTAATTGACAAGGAATCAAATCTTCAAAACAAGCCTTATCTTTTGAAGGAATAACACACAAATGAAGAAAGGTATCCAAATCTAACCTATCTCTTACCTTCGCAACATGATAGCCATCAAAGATATAACCTGGTGCTTGAATTAATTCTTCATACAGAAAATAAAAACTAACGCCAGGAATGAACTTTTCTTGCAATTCCTCCTCAGACGGTGCCCGTCCTAACAAACGCTCCATAGCGAGTCGGTAACCCGAAGTCGTATTAGACCATCCAAACATGATATAGTCAAAATAGTCTGCTGGATCAGAAGCTGCATTACGACTATCTGTAACTAGTTCAGCCCCACTTTTACCAAATACTTTTACCGCCGACATGAGTTTTCCAGTCTGAAAAATAGCCTGAGCCACTTCAACTGTACAAGTATGACTACAATAATTTGAAGTAACCAACTTCCTCTGAATATCATAAGTAGAAGCTACAAGGCGATGACTTGGTCTGTAGGGAGGAAAAAAGCTATGCTCTTGCAAGTAATCATGAATTTGTTTATTTAATTCGAGATCCTCACATTCCACAATGGTCTGACGATGATGGTCCTGTTCATAAGCAATAAACTTTGCTAGCTTCTCCAATTCCCATTCTTGAATCTGAGGATAGTTTTCAAGAGCAAATTGATAGATTCCATCCCACTGGAGACTATAATCTGCATTACAAACTTTTACAATCATCTAATCACCTCTACTTCATTATACTACAAAGTAGATAAAAAGAAGCTTCAATTGACAGAACCGTCTTTACAATAGACAAAAAAAGGTAGAAATATTGCTATTCAACCTTTTGGTTTAACTGCCACTCTGATGATTCATTTTAGCAACCTATAAACCTAGTTTTTTTCCAAGCTACGCAATGCAGCCTGATAAGTCTGCTCCATCAGCATAGTAATGGTCATAGGTCCTACTCCACCAGGTACGGGGGTGATATGACTAGCAATTGGTGCAACAGCATCATAGTCAACATCGCCACAGAGCTTGCCATTTTCATCTCGGTTCATCCCCACATCAATGACAACTGCTCCAGGTTTGACAAAGTCAGCAGTCACAAACTTAGCACGACCAATTGCTACTACTAGAATATCTGCTTTAGAAGCTACTTGGGCTAGATTGTGGGTGCGAGAGTGGGTCAAGGTTACAGTTGCATTCTTAGCCAACAGTAACTGGGCCATGGGTTTCCCAACAATATTGGAACGACCAATAACGACAGCATTTTTGCCTTCTAAGTCAATCCCATACTCATGAAACATTTCCATAATACCAGCAGGAGTTGAAGGAATCATAACTGGGTGACCAGACCAAAGGCGTCCCATATTAAGCGGATGAAAACCATCCACATCCTTTTCTGGATCAATGGCTAGTAGAACAGCCTCTTCATCGATGTGTTTTGGTAATGGTAACTGCACCAAAATCCCATGCCAAGCTGGATCTTGATTGTATTTGGCAATCAAATCCAACAATTCCTCTTGGGTAATTGTTTCAGGAACTCGCACAACTTCACTCTGGAATCCTGCTGCAATAGCTGAACGTTCCTTGTTACGAACGTAAACTTGGCTGGCTGGATTTTCTCCGACTAAAATAACGACCAAACCAGGCACCAAGCCTGTCTCTTCTTTCAATTTCGCAGTCTTTTCAGCCAATTGTCCCTGTAACTTGGCCGCCAAGGCCTTCCCATCAATCATCTGTGTCATGTGTTTTCTCTTTTCTAACAAATATCTTCTATTATATCAAAAATATACTTGTCCCTCTAACACTTCTTACCTAAGAGATCTTATAGTCTGAAACTATAAGAAAAAGCCCTTATCGAGCTTTTCTAGATTACGATATTCTTACAAAACCTTACTCAAGAAATCCTTGGTTCTTTGTTCTTGGGTTTGTTCAAAGACTTGCTCTGGAGTTCCGTCTTCGACAACAACACCGTCAGCCATAAAGATGACACGGTCTGCTACCTCACGCGCAAAGCCCATCTCATGCGTTACGATGACCATGGTCATTCCTGACTTAGCAAGTTCTTGCATAACTGCTAGTACTTCCCCTACCATTTCTGGGTCTAGGGCAGAAGTCGGTTCATCAAAGAGTAGGACATCTGGTTCCATGGCAAGACCACGAGCGATAGCAATACGTTGTTGCTGTCCACCAGACAAACTTTGTGGATAAGCATCTGCCTTATCTGGTAAACCAACCTTTTCCAAAAGCTCATGGGCTCTCTTCTCAGCAACTTCCTTACTTTCGCCTTTTGTCTTAATAGGAGAAAGCGTGATGTTTTCCATTACTGTCATATTTGGAAAGAGATTGAACTGTTGGAATACCATTCCCATCTTTTCACGCATGGCAAAGAGGTCATTTTTCTTATCCGTAATATCCACTCCTTCAAAGATGACCTTGCCTTTTGTCGCTTCTTCGAGGAGATTCATGGAGCGAAGGAGGGTTGACTTCCCGCTACCTGACGGTCCGATAATCACCACAACTTCTCCCTTTTTAATCTCCAGATCAATTCCTTTTAAAACTTCATTTTTCCCAAAATTTTTATGAAGGTTTTCAATTTTTATAAGCGTTTCAGTCATTATTTTTTCTCTCCTTGTCCCATACGATTTTCAAAAGCTTTCAAGGCTAGTGTCAAGACAGAGGTCATAATCAAGTAGTAAAAGGCCGCAAATAAGAGTGGAGTTAAAGGTAGGTAGGTGGTTGTTGACACCGTAGTAGCTCCATTCCACAATTCCATGACACCGATTGCTGACAAGAGTGAACTATCCTTGATAATGGTAATAAACTCATTCCCCAAGGCTGGCAAGATATTCTTGATAGCCTGTGGCAAGATGACATAGCGCATAGCATTTTTAGGACGAATCCCTAGAGAGTAAGCCGCCTCTAATTGCCCTTTAGGTACTGCATTGATACCAGCACGAACTGTTTCTGATACATAGGCACCACTATTCATAGAGATAATGATAATCCCTGGAATCAAACGTGAAAAATCAACTCCCAAAACTCCAATCTGAATTGTCGGAGCATTGATGTGCATAAGGGCGAAAGCAATCATGATCTGTACCATCATAGGTGTTCCACGGAAAATCCAAATATAAACATTGGCAAGCCAAGCTAAGGGCTTCATTTTAGAACGTTGAGCAAAAGCCAAGACTATCCCTAAAATTGTTCCCAAAAAGACAACCAAAACAGAAATCAAGACCGTTACGAGAGCACCATAATTAAAATATGGCAGATATTTAGGTAAAAAAGAAAAATTCATAGATACACTACTTTCTAACTTAAAACTTGTATAAGGATAACATATTTTGCATAAAAATGCAACTTCTTTTCCTGATATTTTCAATAAAATTTCAAAGAAAACAGAAATAGCGAGAAATCTTAGTTTTTCCTAGTCAAGTAGATACTCTTTATGGTAAAATAGTAACGATAAGAAATGGAGGAGAATCAAAATGGAATCACATTTGGTTAGAATCATCAACCGCCTAGAAGCAATGACAAAAGATGGTGGTAACTTAAAACGTAACTTTGAGCGCGAGGGAGTTGTTGTAGCTGAAGTTGCTTTTAACCATGATGAAGAAAATGGCCCAATCTTTACTCTTCGTGATGTTGAAGCTCGTGAAACATATACTTTTGATAGCATCGACTTGATTGCGATGGAAATCTACGAACTTCTATACTAATGATAGATATACAGAGGCTAATAAAAAGATCCCGACCTCACTTTTTATTAGCAATCAAACTTTGACGCGGTAGCTGATTGGACTTTTCGTTCGTCTTTTAGACTCCCAAAACTCCTAATCATCTTCGCGGGGCTGGGACTACGAAATCGAGACTTTGTCTATCGATTTCTGTCCCACCGCCTTTCACCAACGAGAATCCTTTTTGTATGACAAATAGGATTTTTTTCTTACTATCAAGATTTTCTCATGATTAGCGCTCTACTATTTATAGTGCTAGTATCCAATCTTTTTACTTGAATTGCCCAATAATCATGATATAATTAAATTATATACTTGTTTGACTATTTTTGACCTTTTAGATTTAGTCAAAACTAAGAAAGAAATGAGGTGGCGGTATGCTCTGTCAAAACTGTAAAATCAATGACTCAACAATTCATCTTTATACCAATCTCAATGGACAACAAAAGCAAATCGATCTTTGCCAAAATTGCTACAAAATTATCAAAACAGATCCTAACAATAGCTTATTCAAGGGCATTACAGATTTAAACAACCGTGATTTTGATCCCTTTGGAGACTTCTTTAACGATCTCAACAACTTTAGACCTTCTTCTAATAACAACAATATCCCCCCAACCCAGTCAGGGGGTGGATACGGTGGAAATGGTGGCTATGGTGTCCAAAATCGTGGTCCTGCCCAAACCCCACCACCAATCCAGGAAAAAGGACTCTTGGATGAATATGGTATCAATGTCACTGAGATTGCCCGTCGTGGAAATATTGACCCTGTAATTGGCCGTGACGAAGAGATTATCCGTGTCATTGAAATCCTCAACCGCAGAACTAAAAACAATCCTGTTCTTATCGGTGAACCTGGTGTTGGTAAGACAGCTGTTGTCGAAGGTTTAGCTCAGAAAATTGTTGACGGTGATGTTCCCCATAAGCTTCAAGGTAAAGAAGTCATCCGCTTAGATGTCGTTAGCCTTGTTCAAGGAACAGGTATCCGAGGTCAGTTTGAAGAGCGCATGCAAAAACTCATGGAAGAAATTCGTGAGCGCGAGGATGTTATTCTCTTCATTGACGAAATTCATGAAATTGTCGGTGCTGGTTCAGCAGGAGAAGGGAATATGGATGCAGGAAATATCCTAAAACCAGCTCTTGCTCGTGGCGAACTCCAACTTGTTGGTGCTACTACCCTCAATGAATATCGCATCATCGAAAAAGATGCTGCCCTTGAACGTCGTATGCAACCTGTTAAAGTTGATGAACCAACCGTTGAAGAAACCATTATTATCCTGAAAGGTATCCAAAAGAAATACGAAGATTACCATCATGTTCACTATACTGATGGGGCTATCGAAGCTGCCGCTACCCTTTCTAACCGCTACATCCAAGATCGTTTCTTGCCAGACAAGGCTATTGACCTTCTAGATGAAGCTGGTTCAAAAATGAACTTAACCTTGAACTTTGTAGATCCTAAGGTCATCGACCAACGCTTAATCGAAGCAGAAAATCTCAAGGCACAAGCAACCCGCGATGAAGATTTTGAAAAAGCAGCCTACTTCCGTGACCAGATTGCCAAATATAAGGAAATGCAAAAGACCAAGGTAACGGATCAGGATACTCCAATCATCAGCGAAAAGACAATCGAACACATCATCGAGCAAAAGACTAATATTCCAGTTGGTGATTTGAAAGAAAAAGAACAGTCTCAACTTATCAATCTAGCAGATGACCTCAAGGCTCATGTTATTGGCCAAGACGACGCTGTAGATAAGATTGCTAAGGCTATCCGTCGTAACCGTGTCGGACTCGGTACTCCAAACCGTCCAATTGGTAGCTTCCTCTTTGTTGGTCCTACCGGTGTCGGTAAGACAGAACTTTCTAAACAACTGGCCATCGAACTCTTTGGTTCTGCTGATAGCATGATTCGCTTTGATATGAGTGAATACATGGAAAAACACAGCGTTGCTAAACTCGTTGGTGCCCCTCCGGGATACGTAGGCTATGATGAAGCTGGACAATTGACTGAAAAAGTTCGTCGTAACCCCTACTCACTGATCCTCCTAGATGAGGTTGAAAAAGCCCATCCAGATGTCATGCATATGTTCCTTCAGGTCTTAGATGACGGGCGCTTAACGGACGGCCAAGGGCGTACTGTCAGCTTTAAAGACGCTATCATTATTATGACCTCAAATGCAGGTACAGGTAAGGCAGAAGCTAGTGTTGGATTTGGTGCTGCTAGAGAAGGCCGTACTAACTCTGTCCTTGGGGAATTAGGCAACTTCTTTAGTCCAGAATTTATGAACCGTTTTGATGGCATTATCGAATTCAAGGCTCTCAGCAAGGAAAATCTCCTTCAAATCGTTGACCTCATGTTAGATGATGTCAATAAACGACTCTCAAGTAATAACATCCATTTGGATGTAACAGATAAGGTTAAGGAGAAACTCGTAGACCTTGGCTACGATCCAAAAATGGGAGCTCGCCCACTCCGTCGTACAATCCAAGATTATATCGAAGATGCGATTACAGACTACTACCTTGAAAATCCAAGCGAGAAAAACCTCAAAGCCGTCATGACTAGCAATGGTAAAATCATGATTAAATCAAAAAATAAATTGGAAACAGTTAACTCAAATGACTAATTCCACATACTAAAAGAATGTTCTTACTTGACAGTAAGAGCATTCTTTACTATTATAGTAAGAAAGCGCACACATAAAGGAGAAATTTATGACAAATCCAACCTTTGGAGAAAAAAAAGAGGGTGTAACCTACAAAACTAGATATGGTGTTTATGCAGTCATCCCTGACTCAGCACATGAAAAGATTATCCTCGTTCAAGCTCCAAATGGTGCATGGTTCTTGCCTGGTGGCGAGATTGAAGCAGGCGAAGATCATTTTGAAGCTCTCAAACGAGAACTGATTGAAGAATTAGGTTTTACAGCTGAGATTGGTACTTATTATGGACAAGCAGATGAGTATTTCTATTCCAGCCATCGCGATACCTACTACTACAATCCAGCCTATCTCTATGAAGCTACTTCTTATCAAGAAATCCAAAAACCTTTGGAGGACTTCAATCACCTAGCTTGGTTCCCAATTGATGAAGCTATTTCAAACTTAAAACGTGGCAGTCATAAATGGGCAATTGAAGCTTGGAAAAAACAGCATCAAGTTTAAATTAACTTTTCCAATTTTTCCAAAAAGTGCTATAATAGACATAGAAACACAGGAGGAAAGCCTATGAAGCTCATCAACACTACTAATTCTCACTCAAACCTTGTTAAAAGCCAACTAGAGAGTACCGACGCTACACTCGTAGAAGTCTACTCTGCAGGCAACACTGATGTTATCTTTACTCAGGCACCGCTTCATTATGAAATCCTCATTTCCAATAAACATCGTGCTATCCGCGAACAAGAAATTGAAAAAATCCAAGAATTTTTCTTGAATCGTAAGATCGACAAGCAAAATATCGATGAAGCTAATATCAAGACCCTCTACTCTGAAAAATTGATTGAAATCTCAATCCCAACAAAATAAAACTTAGCAATAATTGGACTACACTCTAAAAATTCTAACTTTTTAGAGTGTTCTTTGTCTGTCTGATCCGATATTCTAGAATCAGATTCAGTGTTACAGAGAGAGTTTTCTAACAATCTTTCAACTTACTAAGTTTGGCAATATTTTTGTAAAAACTCGGTTATTATAATTTACTAACAATAAAAAAGGAGCTCATAAATGGAGAACATAGTATACAGAAAAGCCAGGCTAGACGAATACCAAAAAATTGGAAAAGTAATAGCCGATAGCTTCTTTGACTATCCATTCTTAACTCTAATCATAGATGATCTCAAGAAACCTGAAAACTATCCTGCTTTTTTAGAACTCTTGGAAAGTCTCCTGACTCGCCTCTATATCAAAGAAGAGACCTGCTTAGTAGCTGAACAAGACGGAGAAATCCTAGCTGTCGCCTTATTACAACAAAATGATTTTTCCATCCTATCTTACTTGCTAAATGGTGTCATAAAACTATTTCGCTACATTAGCCCACGAAATTTTTTGAAGTATCTTGATCTAGTAGACCGTTCCGAAGAACATTTGAAAAAATCGAATAGCTTTGACTGGTATTTGATGCTCCTTGCAGTCAATTCATCCGTTAAAGGACAAGGTGTGGGCAGTGCTTTTCTTAGAGACGCAGTTGAGCCTTATGTCAAATCCAAGGGCTGCAAGCGCTTAAGGCTCATTACCAGTACAGAAAAAAATGTTCCATTCTATAAAAAGAATGATTATGTATTGCTAGATTTTATGGAGTTAGAGTACGGGACTAAGTCCATTGGTAACTGGGCTTTTTTGAAGAATATCGCTCAATAAATCATAACTAAAAAGGAGTTTAAATCAACTCCTTTTTACTTTATTTAACTGCTTCTTTCAAGGCATCAACCTTATCCAAGCGTTCCCATGGAAGGTCGATATCTGTACGTCCCATATGTCCATAAGCCGCTGTTTGACGGTAGATTGGACGTTTGAGGTCAAGCATTTGAATGATTCCTGCTGGACGAAGGTCAAAAATTTGACGCGCTGCTTTTTCAAGCTTGCTTTCCGCTACTGTACCAGTACCGAAGGTATCGATACGAACAGATACAGGTTGGGCTACACCAATTGCGTAAGCCAATTGTACTTCTGCTTTCTTAGCAAGGCCTGCAGCAACAATGTTTTTGGCAATATAGCGAGCTGCATAAGATGCTGAACGGTCAACCTTAGTCGCATCCTTACCAGAGAAAGCGCCACCACCGTGACGTGAGTAACCACCATAAGTATCTACGATGATCTTACGACCCGTCAAACCTGAGTCCCCTTGAGGACCTCCGATAACGAAACGACCTGTTGGATTGATGAAGAATTTAGTCTCATCGTCAAGATAAGAAGCTGGAATCACTTCTTTGATAACCTTGTTAATCACATCTTCATGAATTTGTTCATTGCTCACTTCTGGATCGTGTTGAGTTGAAATAACGACTGTATCCACGCGCACTGGCTGGTCATTTTCATCGTACTCAACAGTAACTTGAGATTTAGCATCTGGACGAAGGTAGCTAATTTCACCAGACTTACGAAGCTCTGCTAAACGACGAACCAACTTGTGGCTGAGTGAGATTGGCAATGGCATAAGTTCTTCAGTTTCATCCACCGCAAAACCAAACATGAGACCTTGGTCTCCAGCTCCAATCAAATCAAGTGGATCTTGATCCGCATTTCCACGAACTTCCAAGGCTTCATTAACACCTTGAGCGATATCTGGAGATTGCTCTACCAATGATGGATGAACTCCTACTGTTTCAGCTGAGAATCCATACTCAGTATTGGTATAACCGATCTCTGCAATGGTATCACGAACTACTCGGTTAATATCTACATAAGCAGTAGTTGAAATTTCACCAAAGACATGCACTGAACCAGTATAAACAGCTGTTTCAGCAGCAACGTGGGCTTCTGGATCTTGCTCTAAAATAGCATCCAAGATAGCATCTGAAATTTGGTCTGCAATCTTATCTGGGTGCCCCTCAGATACAGATTCAGACGTGAAAAGTTTACGTTCTGACATAAAAATGTCCCCCCTTAAAAAATATTCGTTATAGAGTTACAAAGAACTGGTAGGAAGAGTATTTGCAATCAATCCTGCCACCTTATCGGGACCATATAACCTAACTATTATAACACGAATCTTTGAAAAATACTCGTATGATTACTATTTTTATCAGAAGGAAAATGTTTTCTAATCCAAACCAAATAAAAAAAACTCTTAAAGTAGATCTGATTTTACTTCAAGAGTATTGTTAAAACTAATTATTTTCTAGATAAAACTCAAAACGTTCTCCGACGTATTGGCTCTTTACATACTCGAAAGCTGTACCATCATCAAAGTAAGACACCTGAGTCAGTCCTAATATAGCATGCCCTTTTTCGACCTCTAAGTAATAAGCAATTTTTTCCTTGGCTAGGCGGGCATAAATGGTCTGGTGAGATTTACCAATCCGATAACCATGTTTCTGCAAGGTTTGAAAGAAATGCTTGGTTACTTCTTCTTTCTTAAAATTTTTGATAAATTTCTCAGGAATAGAAGCCACCTCGTAGACTACAGGAACTTGATCTGCATAACGAACACGTTCCATCCGGATAATATTTTCAGTAGCCTTGATCCCTAATTTTTCAACTTCTTGCTCATTAGGGATCGTTCGACGATAGGAAATCAGATGACTCGATGGTGTTTTACCCTGAGCTTTTACAATCTCCGTAAAACTAGTCGTTCCACGCATTTTTTCCTGAACACGAGTACTAGAAACAAAGGTCCCGCTACCCACACGACGCTCCAAAACTCCTTCCTCGACCAAAAGGGAGATGGCTTGACGCAGGGTCATACGGCTAACTTCAAATTCCTCAGCTAAGTCTCGCTCACTTGGAAGTCTTTCCCCAATTTTCCAACTTCCCTCATCAATGTCTTTCTTGATTTGGTCGTGGATTTTCATATAAGCTGGTAACATGCTTGCTCACTTCTTTTCTTTATTTTTTCCATTGTACCCTATCTCATAGGGAAAAGTCAAACCGCACTTGTTTGGTTGGTAATTCTAACCCTTTTATGATAGAATATTCAAGAAGATATTTCTTTTAAGAAAGGGAAAAGATGAGCAACATTTCAACTGATTTGCAAGATGTCGAAAAGATCATCGTACTGGACTATGGTAGCCAGTACAACCAACTCATCTCACGTCGTATCCGTGAGATTGGTGTCTTTTCAGAACTAAAAAGTCACAAGATTTCGGCTGACGAAGTCCGCGCTATCAATCCTATCGGGATTGTACTTTCAGGTGGTCCAAACTCTGTTTACGAAGAAGGATCATTTGATATTGATCCAGAGATTTTTGAACTTGGAATTCCGATTTTGGGAATCTGCTATGGTATGCAGCTATTGACTCACAAGCTTGGTGGTAAGGTTGTTCCTGCTGGCGATGCTGGTAACCGTGAATACGGTCAATCAACATTGACTCACACAGAATCAGCTCTTTTTGCGGGTACTCCAGATGAGCAACTTGTCTTGATGAGCCATGGGGATGCTGTTACAGAAATTCCTGCTGATTTTGTTCGTACTGGAACTTCTGCTGACTGTCCTTACGCATCTATTGAAAATCCAGACAAGAAAATCTATGGTATCCAATTCCACCCTGAAGTTCGCCACTCAGTACACGGTTATGATATCCTCCGTAACTTTGCCTTGAACATCTGTGGTGCCAAAGGCGACTGGACAATGGATAACTTCATCGAGATGCAAATCAAACAAATCCGTGAGAAAGTTGGAGACAAACGTGTTCTCCTCGGACTTTCTGGTGGTGTTGACTCTTCTGTTGTTGGGGTTCTTCTCCAAAAAGCCATCGGGGATCAATTGATCTGTATTTTTGTAGACCACGGTCTTCTCCGTAAAGGTGAAGCTGACCAAGTTATGGATATGCTTGGTGGTAAGTTTGGTTTGAACATTGTCAAAGCAGATGCTGCCAAACGTTTCCTTGATAAATTGGCTGGTGTATCTGATCCTGAACAAAAACGGAAGATTATCGGTAACGAGTTTGTTTATGTCTTTGATGACGAAGCAAGCAAACTAACAGATGTGAAATTCCTTGCTCAAGGAACTCTTTATACTGACGTGATTGAGTCTGGTACCGATACTGCTCAAACCATCAAGTCTCACCACAACGTAGGTGGACTTCCAGAAGACATGCAGTTTGAACTCATCGAACCACTCAACACTCTTTACAAAGATGAAGTTCGTGCCCTTGGTACAGAACTTGGCATGCCAGACCACATCGTATGGCGCCAACCATTCCCAGGTCCAGGTCTTGCTATTCGTGTCATGGGTGAAATCACTGAAGAGAAACTTGAAACAGTTCGCGAATCAGACGCTATCCTTCGTGAAGAAATTGCTAAAGCAGGTCTTGACCGCGATATCTGGCAATACTTCACTGTTAACACTGGCGTTCGTTCAGTAGGTGTTATGGGAGATGGACGTACTTACGACTACACCATCGCTATCCGTGCTATCACTTCTATCGATGGTATGACAGCTGACTTCGCTAAGATCCCTTGGGAAGTCCTCCAAAAGATTTCTGTGCGCATCGTAAACGAAGTTGACCACGTTAACCGTATCGTCTACGATATCACAAGTAAACCACCTGCAACTGTTGAGTGGGAGTAGAGTAAATAAGTTAAAAAAGCCTAGAAATCAATGTTTCTAAGGCTTTTTGTTTTACTTTGGCAACATTTTACAACGAAAAAACTATTTTTCACTATCTAAACCCAATATCCTTTTAACATTTTTGGTACTTTCTATATACATACCTTTCTTAGACTCACTAACAATTCTGACATAATCACTATCATCTTCATCTAATTCGTAAACTCGGTATAAATCATTTTTATACTCAAATTCACAACTTAACTCTTTGTTCTGATTCATATCAACCTCATTAAACCATGTTCTTATTTATATATTTATTATAAAACTTCCTACTTTTTTAGCAAATTAATCGGATTTTAGATTTATTTTTCCTTTCACCATATCTGGTGTAAACTTCGATGTTATTTCATATTCAATTGTTCTAGGAATATTTTTAAATAATAGTTTAGAAGGAAATGCCATTGAAGTGTTATGTTTCAAATACTCAATATCAAATCTTAAAATATCAGATTCTGGTTTATCAAAATATCTGTATATAAATATATCGTTTAATGAATCTTTATAATAGTTTTTTTGGCTTTCATAACTAGATGTTCTATTATATGTTAGAAGTGGAGAAACATTTATTTCTTCTGACCGTAATAAGGGTTGCTGAGGATAATCATATGCGCAAACAGTATCAGTTTCTTCAATTTTAAATAGCATTTCTTCTATTTTAATTTCCTGTATCTCCTCTATTATATTTTCTCCTGGATACAATAAGTCATGTTGTTTCAAAAGACAACCTTTAGGTACAATTAGTTTAATATCAATATCTTCATCATATGTCTTACCTGTATTAGAAACCATTAACTCTATACATTCAATGTTATCCATGAATGTAAAATATTCTGTGTATTCATTGAATGATTTTATTTCCCAGTATAATTTTTTTAATAAAGAAAATCGGTTCCTTTCTTCATCGGTTCCAATATACGAAGGCGCACTTTTTCCGAAAGGCGTTGGCATTTGAAATTTATGTTTCTTCAAATTTCCTAAACACCAGAAATTCTCATGTAGTTTGATTTCCTCTTTGATTGCAAAATCGTTTGTGAGTTTTTTAAAATCATCACTAATAGTCACATCATCAGCTATTTTAGACAGAAAATTAACGTTATCTTCTTCATTTAGAGAAAGAGTTAACTTTTTAGTATTATTATCTACTTTAGTTGGAACCTCAGAAATAACAGTTTTATTTAATTCTTCAATATGGTCAATAATTTTCTTGTAGTTTTCATTTAAAAATTTTGACTCTAGTAAATTAAATTTTATAGGAACAGAACATTCGTCGGAAGATGTATTCTTATCTCTTATCGTTAAAAGAGGTTTTAATTGTTCATTTTGAAAAGTTTCTTTTTCATTAACTAAATTTAAAAAATATAATGTTAAATGATTTGTAAACTGACGTTTAAATTCACTTTTGTCCTTAACTGTAAAAAATATTCCTCTATCCTTATATCTTTCTTTGAAATTTTTTACAGCAGTAAATTGCTCCTCATTTATTTCTGAAGGAGTTATAGGAATATCTAGAAAATACATAAAAACTTGTTTTTTTGCTAATAACATCTCCTCAATTTCTTCTTCCGTTCCAGAACCATACCTATCTGTTGCAGTACCAAATCTTGTCCAAAATATAGCAACAGCTGCATCACAGTCCCTAACAATTTGCTTATTTAATAATTCCTGTGGTTTATCACCCGACTCAGGAAAACTATCCGTTGACCAATGCTTGACTGATACTTGTATATTATTCAAACTACCATAAAGTTTATTAAAATTATCAACAGCTTCTTTAATTAACTCAAGATAATCATTAACATCTCCGGGGCAAGAAATCAATAAATCGTAAACAGTCACTCCTTTTCTTGGCATCAATGCATCCTCCAATAACTTAATACAATATTACATAGTTTTATGTTTTGTATTAGATATACTTCTAAACAAAAACTGAAAATTTGACCTATTATAATTATAAATTAAAATAACAGTAAAATCAATTCATTTACTGTTATATAATTAGTTAGAAAAATAGAATTCACTTATCTATTTACCGCAATTTAATGCTATGCTGATTACCATTAAATCTACTCTTTCTGATATTATTATCACGCACCACTACTTTTCCAGTACTCAATTCTGACCCGATGACCAATATATGAAAGAGAGGAGAGAGACCGGTACACACATATATCAAATAAGCAATAACATTTATTTCACCAATCCCAGCAATAAAATCTTTCATTTACCTTCTCCTACAATCAACTTTTAATTTAAATATACTATAAACTTCAAAAAATTAAAAGAATGTTCTGATTAAACTTTAAGTTTTCCAATATCATCCACTTATGAATTCTGACAATCCCAGTGTAGAACTATAAAAAAACAGTAAAACCGACTTGGTTCTACTGTCTTATTTTTAAAATGTTTGGCGTTTGGCTTTACGTTCTGCACGTCCACGGGCACGACTTTCAGCACGCTTGGTTTTACGGCGTTTTTCATCGACGGCCCACTGGATTTTTTTCTTATAGCCTGGTTTGACTTTTTTCTTTTTCTTTTTAACCAAGCCAATCATTTCGATGTCCAGCTTTTCTTGTTTCTTCTCACGATTAGCACGGCGATCACGGTCATAAGTATCTTGGAATTCTCCGTCTTTGACCATCTTAGGCACAAACTTAATTCCTAATTTCTCTAACTCACGAATATCTGAGTCGTCACTAGGCTGGTAAAGGGTAATGGCTGTACCTGGCAGACCATTACGTCCAGTTCGTCCAACACGGTGGACAAAGAAGGACAAGTCTTGTGGAATAGCATCATTAATAACGTGACTGACACCTTCGATGTCAATCCCACGCGCAGCCAGGTCAGTTGCTACGATATACTCAAAATCAAGATTTTTGACCTGATTCATGATCCGTTTGCGTTCACGAGGTGCAATATCCCCATGGATCTTTGCCACCTTTAATCCTTGAGCTGTTAAGTATGTATGCAATTCATCCGCACGAGTTTTTGTATTGACAAAAATCATTGCTAAGTATGGCTGCATGACTTGAGTCAACTCATAAATCTGGGCATTCTTATCACGACCTTTAGTCGAAATCAACCAGTTATCAATGGTATCTGAGATAACTGTTTTGGTCTTGATTTTTTCCATAACTGGATTAGACAAGTATTTTTTCAAGAATGGTTGCAGTTTTTGTGGGATAGTCGCTGAAAAGACCATAAACTGTAAGTCTTTTGGAAGACTTCCTGCAATCTTATCAACTGTTTCCAAGAATCCCATATCCAAGGTCATGTCAGCTTCATCGACTACAAAGGTCTTAGCCTTGTGGATAGCCAAATCGCCTGATTTTACCAAATCATAGATACGACCTGGTGTTCCGATAACAATATGGGGCTGGTTACTTGCCAGTTTGTCAATCTGACGCGCCTTGTCTGTTCCACCAACGTAGTTAACGACACGTACTTCTACATCCGAGTGGCCTGCAATTTGACGAGCAGCTTGGTAAATCTGAGTCGCTAATTCACGACTTGGAGCTGTGATAACTGCCTGCACGCTATCGCTCTCTTCATCCAACTGTTGGAAAATTGGAAGCAAAAAGGTATGAGTTTTCCCTGAACCTGTTTTTGATTCACCAACCAAGTCACGACCTGCCAGGACAATAGGAATCAACTTATCTTGCACCTCTGTTGGAGTGGTAAACTTCAACTCCTCCAAGGCTTCCTCTATATATTTTTTAAACTTAAATTTCGTAAATGACATAATATCCTCGATTCTATCTATCTACTCATTATACCACATTTTGATACATTACAGTTAAACTTTCGGTTTAGATAATCACGTGGAAATTTCAAAATATACCCGAATAATGACAAGAAAAATACTCTCTGTCCATCCTAAACAAAGAGTATTAGATTTTTACGTAAGATTCCACTCTTTCCTTAGCCAATCACAAAAATGATGATAACGTTCCTTAAGAGCTTCATGATGCCCATAAGCATCAAATGTGCAATAAGTCGAAGGGACTTTCTCTGAAATCAGATCATGTAGATCTCTGGCATAAATAGGAGCCTTAGACAGACGATTGGAATGATTGGCACCTTCTGTCTGACCATTTTGCAAATAAATCAGGCTTTGGCTCTGTATCAGGTCATGTTCCCTACAAAAGTCTATAAAGTCTGGATACCAGAAAGAGCCACAGATAGAGAAGATACAGGTCGCAGGAAGATAACTACTATAGAGACTATAGACGGCAGCAAGACCACCCAGTGAATAACCACCATAAGCAATCCTACTTTCATCTATTAAGTAGTCTTTTTTTAGAGTTGTTAGAATTCCTTGAAAGAGCTTCTGATGGTATTGGTCTACCTTCCCACCAAGGTCTGGCGCTCCTTCTTTCAAAGCACTAGCTTTCCAAGGTGTAAAGTCATTCAGACGATTTTCTGGAATCAACCCCACTAAAATTACAGATTGGGATAGGTCTGATAAATAGTCCAATTGTCCATCATTTAAAAGAATCATTGGGTAGGCTTGTTGAGGATCATAGTTTGAAGGAAGACTGACCCTAACTCGAATCCCTTCCCAGTTAAACTCCTTATTTCTTGATAAAGTCATTGATCTTTTCAAGGGAATCAATCACTGCAGGACCGTAATCCATCAACTCATCGTAAGAGATCGTCATGATTTTTTGATTCTTAATTGCTGGGACATTTTCCAAAACAGCATTTGCCTTCATCAAATCCACTGCTTTTTCATCTAACTTTTGATTACGGTCACTAGTTACATAGATAATCAACTCTGGATCCATTGATACTAGATTTTCCAAGGTCAAACCAGAAGTTCCTGTTGCAACATTGGTATAACCAAGTTGGTTGAGCAAGCTTTCCTGAAGGGCTGACTTGTAGGCACCAAAGGTTTCATCATTGTAGGCCACCATAATCAAAGCCTTTTTCTTTTCACCCTGTGTTTCGGGGTTTGCTTTCTTAACCGCATCGATTTTAGCTTGTAATTGCTCTGCGTATTGATTCGCCTTGTCTTGGACATTGAAAATGGTACCAAGATTCTTCACATCTTCTACGATATTTCCCAAATCCTGTTGGATATTTGAAAGTGAAGCTTTTTGCGTATAAACAGGGATTTTATTTTCATTCCAAGCACTAATGGTTCCCATTGACTTTTCAGAAAACATCATGTTGCGGCCCATCAAGGCATCTGGTTCATAAGAAAGAACTGTTTCTTGTGAGACAGATTTTTTATCACCAATATGAGGGATGGCTTCAATTGCTTCCTTGTATTTACCAGTTACCGCATTATCAGGATTGAGCATACCGGCAATTTTATCCTTCAAACCGAGTTCAAGCAGGATTTCAGTTGTTGAGAGGTTGTTGGTGATGACCTTTTCAGGTGCCTTTTCAAATACTTGTTCGACTTCGTTTCCTTTAGCATCATAAGTTTTGATAGTTACAGGATAGCTGGTTTCTGTATTAGCTTTTTGACTAGCTTCTGTTGTAGCTGGTGCCGTTGCTGTTTCTTTAGATGCGTTACCACAAGCTGCCAAAGATAAGGTAGCTACTGTTACAAGTAAAATACTAAGTGTTTTTTTCATGTTTTTATTTTCCTTTTTAATTTTTATAAATAGTGAATCATGGCTTGCTGATCTTCTGTCCAAGTTACCTTACTTTGAACGCCATAGACAGTCTGTAATGACTCGGGTGTGATGGTCTCTTTTGGAGTACCTTGGTAAACAATCTCCCCTTCTTTCATGAGGTAGAGATAGTCTGAATAGCGACAAGCCAGCTGAATATCATGCAAGACAGCTAGCACATTGATTTGAAGATTTTTGACAATGGTCAATAAGTCTAGCTGATACTTGATATCCAAATGATTGGTCGGTTCATCTAAGAGCAAGAGGTTCGGCTCTTGGGCCAAGGCGCGTGCTAACAAAACCCGCTGCTTCTCTCCTCCTGACAAAGAAGAGTAGAGTCGATTTCTCTTCTCAAGAAGATCTACCTTGACCAAAGCATCCTCAACCAAAGCAAAGTCTCTGTCTTTTTCCTTTTGTAAGAAAGAGAGATGGGGAGTTCTACCCAGCATGACAATCTCCTCAACCGTACAATCAAACTGGAGTTGATTAAACTGCGTGATAACTGCCATCTGCTTTGCCGTTTCTTTGACGCTCATTTGGTCTAGAGGCTTCCCATCTAAAGAAATCAAGCCCTGATTCGGCTTTTCCTGTCGATAGAAGAGTTTCAGCAAGCTGGTCTTTCCACTTCCATTTGGTCCCAAAATAGTATGAAATTGGTTTCCCTCAAGTTTAAGTGAGACTCCTTTGAGAATCTTTTTTTCTCCGATTCCAAAGTGAATATCCTGGCACATTAAGTCCATATCAGACTCTCACCTCCCTTCGTCTACTTGCAACCATGTAGATAAAGAAAGGTGCACCTACTAGGGCTGTGAAAATTCCAATCGGTAGTTCAGCATTTTGAATCAAAACGCGAGCAAAGACATCTGCCCAGACGACAAAGAGGGCGCCTAGTAAGGTTGCAATTGGAAAAAGCCTTTTGTAATTTGTTCCTACCAAACTTCGGGCCAAATGTGGTGTAATCAAACCGACAAAACCGATGATCCCACAAGTTGAAACTAGGACTGCCGTCATCACAGCTACAATCGTCACATAGAGATACCAATAAAAACGCAAGGGAATTCCCAAAGTCAAAGCCGCCTCATCTCCCATCATCATGGCATTGAAAACACGATATTGGGTAGAGAAAAATAAAAAAGCGATTCCTACGATTATAGTTGGTAACGTTAAGTGTCCCCAAGAGGTTCCCGCTAAGGAACCCATTGTCCAAAACTTGATGGTCATAACGCTATCAGCATTGGCACCAATAGAGATAATAAAGTTTGAAAAAGCCAAAAATAGGGCATTCACAACCGTTCCTGATAAAATCAGGCTGGAAGTTGTCATCCTGCCTTGCATGGAAGCAATCAGAAGGACTGCAAGTGTTGCTAAAATCGCGCCAATGAAAGAACCAAGTCCAATCATGACTTTAAAACCAAGAATGATACTCAAAGTCGCGCCAAAGGTTGCCCCGGCAGAAATACCTAACACATATGGTTCTGCGATTGGATTGTTGACAGTTGACTGCATGACACTACCACACATGGAAAGGCCAGCACCAACTATCAAACCAAGAAAAACCCGGGGTAACCTCATATTCCAAACAATAGCAAGTGTAGATTTTGAAAGGTCTCCTATATCCAACGGAGCTCCCATCTTACTCAATATAATCCGATAGGTATCACTCAAACTAATTTGAACTGAACCCATAGAAACAGCCAAAAATAGAGAAACTCCCAAAGTTCCGAGCAACAGAGATAGGAGAAAAACATACCGCAGGTTTTGATGGCTTCCAGAAGATTTGGAAATCATAAAACTCTCCCTTAATAAAATTAAAAATTTAGACAATTTTCATAAATAGTATACCACATTTCTAAATCAGGAACAAGGCTAGAAAAAAGCACACAAAAAAGCCCTCTGAAGTCAGAGGGCTGATTTGATCATGGGCTAAAATCCTAGTGAAAAATATGAAACTCCTTGTGTTCATCGAACACTGTGTCCTTTCCCTATTTTCATACGGATTTTTAACGCCCTTAGCATCATGATTCTTGCTGGATAAAACGTTTATAGACTAGGCGGCAAGCCGAAGATTGTACAAAAATTTTAGTGAAACAAAAAAATCTCCCCGAAGGGAGATCATTCTGGTTTATTTTACCTTACAGTGCTAGGAACCGTAACCGAAGATTATACTTGAGTATATCGAGGTAAGGTGACAAAAATAAAAAAAGCTACTCAACTAGAGTAGCCTTACTTTCAAGATATGCTCAATTGAACACGGCCTAAGCACTTGGCAAAAAAGATAAAATCTCCTAGAAACTGAAGTTTCTTCGTCAATTTTCCTATTTTTGCTTTGTGCTTTTGACGGCCTTTGTATCTTGAATTAGCGACGAAGTCCTAGAGAGTTGATCAACTCACGGTAACGGTTAACGTCGTTTTTACGCAAGTATGCAAGCAAGTTACGACGGCGACCGATTTTCTTCATCAATCCACGGTAAGTAGCGTGGTCTTTTTTATGTTGTTTGATGTGTTCGTTAAGGTGGTTGATTTCCCAAGTAAGGACAGCAACTTGAACCTCTACTGAACCTGTATCACCTTCGTGACGTGCATATTGTGCAATGATTTCATTTTTTTTCTCTTTTGAGATTGCCATGATGTTTCTCCTTTTTATTTGGCTTCATCCGAGTGACAGGTTGGCATGCCTGTAACCAAGAAGAAGTTATTTGTCCTTACGACAATTTCTATTTTACCAATAACTAAGTTCTTTGTCAACTGATTTACTATTCTTACCGCAAAAGTGCTATAATAGTTATAGGAAGGATATCTAAGTTGACATCTTGAAAAGAGAGGTGATTCCCATGCGTAAATTCTCGCATTATCTCCCTTACTATCTGGTCATATTTTTCTTTTATTGGCCACTTTATGAGCTGTTATTATGGACTATTACTGAAAACTATATCTTGAAGGAGCTCACCATCGGCAACGTTATTATCTTCTCTCCACTGGTGACTTTCATAGTATCACTATTCTACTCTTATCGTTTCAAGTTCTCAGTTTGGTGGTTAATTGGAGTTGGCTTGCTCTTTTGCTTTACCATCATTACTTTCGGAGAATTTATCCTTCTCTACTTCCTAGCCTATGAAATCTTTGCCCTCGCGGGTATGGCTTCTGGTCTTGGAATCAAGTATCTTCTACAAAAAAGAAATACAAAAAAGAAAAAACAAAAAACTTTCACAAAATCCTTGAAAAATCTCACAATCATGCTATAATAATGCATAGAGACAAGTCACTTAGCCCCTTTCTACCAGAGAGTGCGTGGTTGCTGAGAACGCATAGGAAGCCTAAACTGATACTACTCTACTGACTTTTATGCAAACATAAAACGGTGGCCACGTTAGAGCCAATCAGAGGTGTCCCTCTTTTTTGAGGAACATAAATGAAGGTGGAACCACGTTGCGACGTCCTTTTTAGGATGTCGCTTTTTGTTTTTCTTGATTTAAGACTGCAAAATAGGGAAACACCTCTGCTTTATAAATAATGGATAACCAATATAAGGAGAAAATCATGATTAACATTACTTTCCCAGATGGCGCTGTTCGTGAATTCGAATCTGGCGTTACAACTTTTGACATTGCCCAATCCATCAGCAATTCTTTGGCTAAAAAAGCTCTTGCTGGTAAATTTAACGGCAAACTCATTGACACAACTCGTGCTATCACTGAAGATGGGAGCATCGAAATCGTGACACCTGATCACGAAGATGCTCTTCCAATCTTGCGTCACTCAGCGGCTCACTTATTTGCCCAAGCTGCTCGTCGCCTCTTCCCAGACATTCACTTGGGTGTTGGTCCAGCTATCGAAGATGGTTTCTACTACGATACAGACAACCAAGCGGGTCAAATCTCTAACGAAGACCTTCCTCGTATCGAAGAAGAAATGAAGAAAATCGTGAAAGAAAACTTCCCATCTATTCGTGAGGAAGTGACTAAAGATGAAGCGCGTGAAATTTTCAAAAACGATCCATACAAATTGGAATTGATTGAAGAGCACTCAGAAGATGAGGGTGGTTTGACCATCTACCGTCAAGGTGAATATGTAGACCTTTGCCGTGGCCCACACGTCCCATCAACAGGTCGCATCCAAATCTTCCACCTTCTCAACGTAGCTGGTGCCTACTGGCGTGGAAATAGCGACAATGCCATGATGCAACGGATCTACGGTACAGCTTGGTTTGACAAGAAAGACTTGAAGAACTACCTTCAAATGCGTGAAGAAGCTAAGGAACGTGACCACCGTAAACTTGGTAAAGAGCTTGATCTCTTCATGATTTCTCAAGAGGTTGGTCAAGGACTTCCATTCTGGTTGCCAAATGGTGCGACTATCCGTCGTGAATTGGAACGCTACATTGTTGACAAGGAGTTGGCTTCTGGCTACCAACACGTTTACACTCCACCACTTGCTTCTGTTGAGCTTTACAAGACTTCTGGTCACTGGGATCATTACCAAGAAGATATGTTCCCAACTATGGACATGGGTGACGGGGAAGAATTTGTCCTTCGTCCAATGAACTGTCCACACCACATCCAAGTCTTTAAACACCATGTTCACTCATACCGTGAATTGCCAATCCGTATCGCTGAAATTGGGATGCAGCACCGCTATGAAAAATCTGGTGCCCTCACAGGGCTTCAACGTGTACGTGAAATGTCACTTAATGACGGTCACCTCTTTGTGACTCCAGAACAAATCCAAGAAGAATTCCAACGTGCCCTTCAGTTGATTATCGATGTTTACGGAGACTTCAACCTAAACGAGTACCGTTTCCGCCTTTCTCTTCGTGACCCTCAAGATACTCACAAGTACTTTGATAACGATGAAATGTGGGAAAATGCCCAAACCATGCTTCGTGCTGCCCTTGATGAGATGGGCGTTGACTACTTTGAAGCTGAAGGGGAAGCAGCCTTCTACGGACCAAAATTGGATATCCAGGTTAAGACTGCCCTTGGAAAAGAAGAAACCCTCTCTACTATCCAGCTTGACTTCTTGCTCCCAGAACGCTTCGACCTTAAATATATCGGAGCTGATGGTGAAGAACACCGTCCAGTTATGATTCACCGTGGGGTTATCTCAACTATGGAACGCTTCACAGCTATCTTGATTGAGAACTACAAGGGTGCCTTCCCAACATGGCTTGCGCCACACCAAGTAACCCTCATCCCAGTATCTAACGAAAAACACGTGGACTACGCTTGGGAAGTAGCTAAGAAACTCCGTGACCGTGGTGTCCGTGCTGATGTCGATGAACGCAATGAAAAAATGCAGTTCAAGATCCGTGCTTCACAAACTCAAAAGATTCCTTACCAATTAATCGTTGGAGACAAGGAAATGGAAGAGAAGGCTGTAAACGTTCGTCGTTATGGTCAAAAAGAAACAGAAACCATGCCGGTAGATGCATTTGTAGAATTGATTCTTACAGACATCGCTAACAAATCACGAGTTGAAAAATAAACGATAAAACCTGGGATAAAAATTCCAGCTAAATAAAGAAGCAACAACTGAAAACGTTGTTGCTTCTTTATTTAGCCTGAGCTAGTAGTGATTGGGCAAATCACCACAAATGGTAGCCTCATCAACAATCCTTTCTATCCATTAACTTTTGGATATAGGATTTGCTTCCATGAGTTAGATAAGGTCAATATCCTCAATCCTTGTCTGCCTCATTTTCTTTTACGAGGTCTTTTTGTGAATCTTTTTCAGAGAGTTTTTGATCGATATACTGGTTAATTATTTCGTAAAATTCCTTGGTCGTCTCACTATCTAATTTTGTCGAATTATGGACTTGATTGACTTTTAATTGAACAGATTGAATACCGTAAGAGGCTTGTTTTTGGCGGATGGTTTCTAATTCTTCTTCTGAAATCGGATCTCCAACAACTGTCAAGACCAATTCATTGTTCCTTGACTTGTAGACTTGATTAATGACCGTGTGATTGGCGAACTCTTTTACTACAAACTGTTTGATTCCTTCTTTTCGCGCTTGATCTATCGTCAGAGTGACTGCTGAATAACTGGCTGGAAGAACCAATAATACAATCAAGGATATCAAGCCAATTTTCATTTTAATATTTAGCTCTTTAAATGAACTTAAGGGAGATTTTCTCATCAAAATTCTTGTTCCAACAATGTTGGCTAGCATGATAAAGACACAGTTGATCAAGAAAAGATAGAGAGCCCCAAATAAAAATCGTACATTTCCATTAGCTAAACCATAGCCTGCAGTACAGATAGGTGGCATTAGAGCTGTCGCAATGGCTACTCCTGGCACGATATTGTTTGCTTCTTTTTCCCTTGATCCAATTACACCTGCTATCCCACCAGCAATAGCAATGAGAACATCCCAAATGGTTGGAGAGGTTCGTGCAATCAGTTCGCTACTTGCATAAGATAAGGGAGAAATCCAGAAATACAAAGTCGAGACAAGCAAACTGACCAATACTTGAGTAAATAAAACCTCTAGAGATTGTTTGATTAAACGGGTATCAAAAATAGCTAAACCAAAACCCAGTCCAACAATCGATGTCATAAGAGGGGAAATCAGCATGGCTCCAATAATGACAGCTGTTGAATTCATATTTAGACCTATAGAGGCAATAAAAATCGCACACATCAAAATCAGTGTATCTCTTAATCGAACATGAAGGTCATCATATAGTTTCTCGCGGAATTCACGTGTTGAATAGTTTCCGGACATTGGTTACTCCTTTTATTTCATATAATCTTGTTTCTGCATGGATGATGGTCGAGAGACTTCTGTCCAAACTGACATGGTTTTAATTCTTAGCTGTGATTCTTTTGAACATTATCTTTTAAATATCCATCAGTCCATCCTACATATTATATCAAAAATTTTACAGTCTTTCTCTGAGCAAATCAATTAATTTAAAAGATAGAGAAAGGAAGAAATTATTGTATCCTTATCCGAAGAAGAAGAAGAAAAACGATATCTCCTCTGAAAGTAGATACCGTTTTAATGTTTAAATATGATGAGTTTGTAGCATCAATCCTAGCTGATATCGCCAACAAATCACGTGTTGAGAAATAAGAGATAAAACCTGGGACAAAAGTCCTAGCCTCTCAATTGTCTTTGGATTGTCGAGCAAGACGTAGTGGTTGAGTGGGCTCTACTACGCTGATTTCATCAGCTTTTACAGCCCTACTCAACTGTGCGGAGGTGGGACGACGAAATCGAATTCTAACGAATTAACGATTTCTGTCCCACTCTCTTTTTGATGTTTCTGTTTTTACATTTGAACAATTCTACGATAGCTTCTTGAAGTAATCATAAAGATAAGTACGTAGATGAGGGCAAAGATACCACAGATAGAAAGTGTTACACTTAACATCATGGCGGTATCCACGACGCCAATAACCTTAAGAATCAAACTCAACATATGATAAGCAAAAGCCAGATGAAGAAAGGCGAAGATTACAGGGAGGAAGAAAACAGTCAAGACCTGCTTGTTGATGGTTTGCTTGATTTGTTTGTGGTCCAAGCCAACTTTTTGCAGGATGACAAAGCGTTCACGGTCTTCATAACCTTCTGAGATTTGTTTATAGTAGATAACGAGTACAGTTCCAATCATAAAGATGATAGATAGGAAAATACCAATAAAGAGAACTCCTCCAAAGAGAGCATTCATTTGGGCAATTGCGTCACTTGCAGTGCCTCCACCATATACCATACCGTCTTCATTTTTGAGATTATGACTAAAATTATTTGCAAACTCCTCAAAATCATCAGATAGCTTTAACTGTTCCTCTAGACTAGCTGTTACATCCATACCACCGTAGAGCTGTGTGTATATAGCTGAATCCTGGTATTGTTCCAAAAAGCTTTGAATATCAGCTACTACAAGATAGTTATAATCCGATACCAATAGTACATAAGGATTGGAAACATGATTGGCAATAAAATCCTGCTGGATTGCTTCCTTGATCGTATAGTTCTGATTGTTTAGACTAAATGCTTTCTGTCCTTTAAGTTGGTCATTTCGAGCCCAAAGCCCTACTTCATCTCCAGTGAGATTTAATTTCTGACCAGTCATCTTTTCGTAATCTTTTTGGTCGAAAACTAAGAAGACAGTCTTGGGCATAACACTATTTTGCCCTTTTTCAAAGATGGTTAATTTGGTCCCGTCTTGACTCGAAAGACCGAAACTTGCATAACTGAGAACATCCTTAGTGCTGATGGTTAGGTTCTTTTCGCTAGCGTATTGAGTCAAAAGCTTGTCTAAATCCTCAACTTCTACATGTTGCCCCTTGACTTCAAAATCGTGAGGATATAGGAGTTTTTTCATGTTTTCAGAACCGTTGTAGATACTGGTTGCTGCCGACATGGTGATTAAAACCATAGTTGAAAGGATGGCAATGGTTGCTAATCCGACAGCATTTTTCTTCATACGGAAGATGAGGTTAGAAACAGAGATGAGGTTGTTGGGTTGGTAGTAATATCTCTTGTTTTTCTTGAGCAACTGCAAGAAGACTGTAATACCAGCATTGAATAAGAGATAGGTTCCCACAATAACTAACATAACCGCAATAAAGAAAGTAGCGACAGCTTTGAAAGCATCTGTTACGCTTAGTGCTAAGTAGTAGCCACCACCTAGAGTAATTAGCCCTACTAAAGTTTGAAGGACTAGGAAACGCCCTTTCTTTTCACCTTTTGATTTCTCACGAGAGAGTTGGAGGGCATCCATACGGATAATGCGGATAGCATTTAGGAAGACAAGGACTAAAAAGACAAGTCCAAATACTAGAAGGATAGAAAAAACAACGGACCATTGGAAGGTTGCAACTAACTCTACCTTCATCTTTGCAAGTTTGAGCAATAAGGCAAAGATGAGATTGTCAAAGAGGGCACCAATCCCAATACCAGCAGTCACTGTTACCAGACCAAAAATTAAGAGTTCCTTGAAGGTCATACCAATCAAATGGCGTTTCTCTAAGCCCAACATGCCATATACACCCAGTTCTTTGGACCGATTTTTCATGACAAAACTGTTGGCATAAAGCACGATAATGGCAGATGCAAGTGTCACTACGACAAGCCCTAGTTGTAGGGTAAATTGTATAGCGGATGCACCACGCAAATCCACAATTTTAGGATTAAAGGCTAGGGAATAAAAGAGATAGCTAATAGTGACTGCCAAAATGACAGACAGAGCAAAAGGATAATAGAGTTTGCGGTTTTTGATTAAGTTGGATATGGCCAACTTATTGGTTAATCGAAACATACTAGTTCACCTCACTTGCCATAACAGTCAAGGTATCAGAGATTTCTTGGAACATCTGACGATCCGTTTTTTCACCACGGTAGATTTGATTATAGAGAATGCCGTCCTTGATGAAAAGGACACGTTTCGCACGGCTAGCCGCAGCTGTCGAGTGGGTTACCATGAGAATGGTTTGCCCTTGCTCATTGATCTGATCAAAGATATCAAGGAGGGCAGCAGATGACTTAGAGTCTAGGGCACCTGTTGGCTCGTCCGCAAGGAGAATTTCTGGTTCTGTGATAATGGCCCGTGCAACTGCAACCCTTTGTTTTTGCCCTCCAGAGATTTCATAAGGGTACTTCTCCTGCAATTGATTGATGCCAAGATTTTCGGCCGTCACGACCAATTTTTTCATCATTTCTGTTATAGGCTTTCTAGACAATACCAAAGGGAGTAAGATATTGTCTTTAACAGAAAGCGTATCTAACAAATTGAAGTCTTGGAAGACAAAACCTAACTTTTCACGACGGAAGCTTGATGCTTCAGTATTTTTAATGGTAGCTGTGTCAGTTCCATTTAGGAAGACCTGACCACGAGTTGGTTTGTCAAGCATGGCGAGAATATTGAGTAGGGTTGATTTCCCAGAACCAGACTCACCCATGATAGCGACGTAGTCGCCTTTTTCAACTGTAAAGTGAATATCTTTCAGGGCTTCTACTTGGTTGCCTTGAAAGCGAGTTTTATAAATCTTTTGAACGTGTTTTACATCTAATACTGTCATTTTAACTTCTCCTTTTTAATATCCCATTAATTGAAACTGAGCTTGCATCATTTCGATGCCGATTTGAACTCGCTCGATATCCTTTGGACTCGGCTTACTTGT
>NZ_JWAJ01000152.1 GCF_001068775.1 Streptococcus pseudopneumoniae | reverse complement strand
TCATCCTCGCGAGGCTGGGACTACGAAATCGAGACTTTGTCTATCGATTTCTGTCCCACCGCCATTTTTATTTACGTAACTTCAATGAATACCAAGGAGCAAGCCAGGAAGCTAGCCGCAGGTTACTCAAAACCTAGTTTTAAGGCTAACATGGTTTGAAAAGATTTTAAAGACTATTACAAGATAAGGGTTGGCCCGTAGAGACTTAACTTGGTCTTGACTTGGTCAAAGTGGAAGCGGTCATAGGCTCTCCAAGCGGCGCGAGTAGGAGCGTCTGGATTGAGAGCACTGAGGCCCATGAGAAGACTGGAAGTTTGGTAAAATTTTTCCAGCTCAATCAAGAATCGATTATCCACTGTCTCAGCTTTAGAGAGAAAGCAGAGGATATTGTCCAGTTGCTCCTGGAAACGGACATCGTCAGTTGTTGCCTGTTTGCAGACTTGGTAGGCTTTGTTTAACTCAGTTATCAGTGTCTGAGCTCTTTTGATTGGGTCTGTTTCTGTCATGAGAATTCCTCCTTTGTGATGGTTTTAAAGTTGTTTTAAGCCTTTGTCTTTCTAATCATAGCCTATCACTTTTTACTCTTTTTTTATCTACAAATCTTTAATTGTCATTGAAATTTCCTGAATGGTAATAGCGGGATTTTATGATAAAATAGTTGTAAGGTTATCATGGTTATTTAGTAAAAAATTCAACACTTTAGGAATTTTTGAGGACCGTTTAGGATTTGGTGAAAATTAGTTGCTAGACTTATGGTATCCTCTCTTCAGGAGGTTTTATCCATGAACTATATCATCATCCAAAAAGAGAAAGAAATTTTCAAATTAAACATAAAGGATATCTACTACATCCAAACGCATCCAAGTAAAGCCCATACCGTGCAGATTGTTACAGAATACGCTAGCTTTGATCTGTTTCAAAATTTAAGCAAGCTTGAGAAACAATATGGGGAAACCTTAACGAGATGTCATCGGAATTGTCTGGTCAACCTTGAACGAGTAAAATCCATGGAACTCCAATCAAAGACTCTTTTTCTTGGAGAAGAAGGTCGATATGCTGTTCAGTATTCCAGACGTCGTTATAGAGAAATTCGCCAAAAATGGTTGAAAGAAGGAGAGTAAGAAGATGAGAATTTTTGTTTTAGAAGATGATTTTTCCCAACAAGCAAGAATTGAAACGACGATTGAAAAACTTTTGAAAAAACAGAGTATCATTCCCAGTTCTTTTGAAGTTTTTGGCAAGCCAGACCAACTGCTGGCAGAGGTGCATGAGAAGGGGGCGCATCAGCTTTTCTTTTTGGACATTGAGATTCGAAACGAAGAGATGAAGGGTCTGGAAGTGGCTAGAAAGATTCGGGATCGGGATCCTTATGCCCTGATTGTCTTTGTGACGACTCACTCAGAGTTTATGCCCCTGTCTTTTCGCTACCAAGTTTCAGCTTTGGACTACATTGATAAGGCCTTGTCGGCAGAGGAGTTTGAATCTCGTATCGAGACAGCCCTCCTCTATGCCAATAGTCAAGATAGTAAAAGTCTGGCGGACGATTGCTTTTACTTTAAATCAAAATTTGCTCAATTCCAGTATCCTTTTAAAGAGGTTTACTATCTCGAAACATCCCCAAGACCCCATCGTGTTATCCTCTATACCAAGACAGACAGACTGGAATTTACAGCGAGTTTAGAGGAGGTTTTCAAGCAGGAACCCCGTCTCTTGCAGTGCCATCGCTCTTTTCTCATCAATCCTGCCAATGTAGTTCGTTTGGATAAGAAAGAAAAACTGCTTTACTTTCCCAATGGTGGAAGTTGCCTGATCGCGCGTTATAAGATCAGGGAAGTGTCTGAGGCTATCAATAACTTACACTGAGTGAGGAGAATTTATGTATATTTTTTGGATGATATTGTATTCACTAGCTATTATTGGGCTAGAAATTATCATGTTCTTTAAGGTAGATGGAATTAGTCTCACTTTCGATAGAATTTTTAAGGCCTTTCTTCTAAAATTTCTTCTAGCAGCAATTGTTACAACTTTTAATTATTTAGTCTTGGCTGACTATCTGTCATACTTTATAGAACCCTTGTTCGGCCTCAGCTTGTCTTTCTTATTGTTAAGAGGGCTTTCTAAAAGACTCCTTTTCTTTTATGGTCTCTTTCCAATTGTATTGATGGATATCTTTTACAGAAGTCTCTCCTATTTTGTGTTTCCGTTTTTTGGGAAAGGGATTGTAGATGGAGATGGAAATCTTGTCTTTTTGTTGATTATGATATTCGTTTACTCCATAGTATTAGTCTTTTTGAAATGGTTGGACTATGATTTCACTAGCTTGAGAAAGGAGATTCTCGATAAAAGTTTTCAAAAGTCCCTGACTACGATTAACTGGATAATGGGGGCTTACTTTCTAGTTATGGAAAGTCTGTCTTACTTTGAATATGCATACGATATCCAATCAAAGACTGTTCGCCATCTCATCCTAGTCTTTTACCTGCTCTTTTTTATGGGGATTATCAAGAAATTGGATACCTATTTGAAGGACAAACTCCATGAGAGACTGGACCAAGAGCAGGCCTTGCGCTACAGAGATATGGAACGTTATAGTCGGCATATAGAGGAACTTTACAAGGAAGTCCGGAGCTTTCGCCATGACTACACCAACCTCTTGACCAGTTTACGTCTGGGCATTGAAGAGGAGGATATGGAGCAGATAAAAGAGGTCTACGACTCGGTCTTAAAGGATTCCAGTGAGAAATTACATGACAATAAATATGACCTTGGTCGATTGGTAAATATTCGTGATAAAGCCCTCAAAAGTCTTCTAGCAGGGAAATTTCTAAAAGCTAGGGATAAGAAGATTATCTTTAATGTCGAAGTTCCTGAGGAGATTCAGGTCGAGGGGATGAGCTTGCTTGATTTTCTGACTATTGTGTCTATCCTTTGTGACAATGCTATTGAAGCTAGTGTAGAGGCTAGTCAACCTCATGTTTCAATTGCCTTTTTAAAAAATGGAGCACAGGAGACCTTTATCATTGAAAACTCCATCAAAGAAGAGAGCATCAATATTTCTGAAATCTTCTCCTTTGGAGCAAGTTCTAAAGGGGAGGAGAGAGGGGTTGGTCTCTATACCGTCATGAAGATTGTGGAAAGTTATCCCAATGCCAGTCTCAATACCACCTGTCAAGATCAAGTCTTTCGTCAGGTTTTGGCGCTTCATTTGCTGTCAAGTTCTGATTAGAGAATGTGTGAACAAGAGGACCTTGGCATTTTAGGTTGAAAAACATTGCAACTATTTATCCTTATCCAGCCTGACTTTTTATAATATACGAGGAAAAATAAATGAACCAGAAATCTTATTTTATAGCTTGTTCTGTACTGATCATCCTATCCAATCTTCTCATGTTTTCTCTAGTCAATGAGGGAGAAGGTACAGGAGCTAATCTGATTATAATTGTTGCAACTTGTGTCTTGCTACCAGCCTTTCTACATGCAGTTGAAAATCAGCAGACATCATTGGTTAGGGCAGAATCTTTGCTCCTCATTCAGATGGCAGTGGTGTCCTTAGTCCGTCTCATCAGCCGAATAGAGAGGACACCTGAAATCCTACATACAGGCCTCACCCTTCTAGTTTTAGCAAGCTGGGTAGCCTTTATCCTCTTAGCTATCATGAGAATGTATCAGAAAAAAGGGAAGCAAAGATGAGTGCGTTTTGATTTGTTACGTTTTATTAGGGCAAGCATATTTTCCGTGCTTGCTTTTTTCATTTTTTCTACAATTTAGGAGGTTTTGATGACCATTTATGATTTGGCGAAATTAAGGTCAAAAGGAGTGCTATACTAGCAGTGTAAAGGATATAGCTCAACTAAAATAAAGCACACATTTAGGAGGAAATTTTATGAAGAAAAAAATACTTGTCATTTTCACCTTGTATCTAATCATGTCTCCTCTTGGGGATAGTAATTGGTATCATTTATTTTATACCATTGCCTATCTGATTGCAGTTATGATCTATTTTGCTTTAATGAGAAAGAAAGGAGCAAAGAAATGAAAACTTTTCTTGCTAAAAAACGGAACATCTTCCTTGCGAGATTGTTCCTAGGTCAATTACCTGTACTGATCTCTACTTATTTATTTCTCTCTCGTCAGTTTTTACATTTTTCCTTGGTTTTCCAATTGCTTCTAGTGATTATCAACTTGGCTTCTATTTTGGTGATTGTTTACCTCACTAGAGAAATGAGAGTGAGAAAGTTTGAAGATGATGAGTTGGTCAATCCTAGAACCAATCAACTCATGTTCATCGGATTGACAGGTTTTATGTCTATTATCGGTTTGTATAGAGGTATGACGGCGGCAGAATCCTATCAACAACTGATTGGTTATATTGCTTCTGTTCTCTGCTTAATCATCATGCTGCTGCTCATTTGGGGCTTGAAGTATTATAAAAAGTAAGATAAAAAAAGAACTTACAGGCAGTGTTTTCAGACTGCTGGTCTTTTTTAAGAGAAATTCTTGTAATTTAAGAGTTTTTGACGACCGTTTAAGATTTGGATGCAAAACCTAAAAAAGCAGTGCTATACTGAGTGTGTAAAAGTTACAAGGATACCAATGCTAAACTGAAATAAAGGAGTGATTCTTATGGCGAAAAAAATAGTTACGATTGTCATCTTGTATGTAATCATGCAAACCTGTCTTTATCCGCTTAGAGGAAATGAGTGGTATTATGTAATGGATGCACTAGCATACTTTGCTTCGGTTTATATCTTCATTCAGTTCAATAAAAAAATGGAGAAAAAGCCACTTTGAATCTTGAACATAGAAGTTTTATAGGTCTAGAATGGATCATTTTCTATTATCTATTTGGAGGTTTGGTGCTGGGCTTTGCTTATAAAAAGACTCAAAATCTATCGGTGCCTATTTTAGTCCATATTTGTTACAATTGTTTATCATTCTTCTAGTAGTTGACAATGGTTAAATTTACAAAGGCAGATCAAGCATGGTCAGTTAGCATCATAGTGACTATAGAACTGACCTAGTAGATGTGAAATCAATAGATGGAGGAATCCTATGAAAAAGTATGTGTATTTTTTAGATTGCTTTGCCCGAGTTGTAATAATATTGCTATCTCTTGTTCTTTGTATAAGAGTACTCATGATTTCAACTGAACTCTGGAGACATGTTCTTGTACTGGTAAGTACTCCTGTTACGATCTATAGTCTGCTAAAACATAGACCAGGCAAGAAGAATATAAAAACTCTGTGAGAGTCTTAAAAGAAAGATTAAAAAGATGCAAGCAAAATATAAAAATCAAATAGTAGAAGTTTGGGAAATTGGTAAAGATACTCCTAAACCAGGTTGGGTAGAAGACGCATTGCAAAAGAATTACATAGTATGGCTAGACAATCATGTTCGAATTTTAATGGCAGGGCTTCAGTCTTCCCTTGTAACCAATCTCAAAATTGGACTAGTCGGAACGGCAGGAGGAGGTTTTGCTGGTTATAGTATGTATGTCCTTGGCTATCCAGGAGATTATCTTGACCTCACAAATCATAGAGTGGTATCTGCCACAACTTTTCAGCGAGACTATCAAGTATTATAAAATGATTAGGTAGAAAAAAGATGTTGGTCTATCATTTTGAAAAGAATTGACTGCCTAGATGATGAAAAATATAAAGTTTTTAACAGCAACAAAAGTATACAAGGGTAGATGTATTGGCTTATCAAAGTCATGGTGATAGCTACCGAGACTGAATGATAGAGGATTAATACTCAATGAAAATCAAAGAGCAAACTAGGAAGCTAGCCGCAAGCTGTACTTGAGTACGGTAAGGCGACGCTGACGTAGTTTGAATTTGATTTTCGAAGAGTATAAATGATAATTGGTGGCAGCTACGATAGCAAAGCTATTAGGGAGTTTCTATGAAAAAATATTCTATTCTTTTCAAAACGAGTGCAGTCCTTTCTTATTTATTTTTGTTTTTCGGATTGTTTTGGACAACCCAATTTTGGAGAAATTATTGGGAGTTCTCGTCTTGGGTAGGAAATGTCATCTGGATTCGAAACATCATCAGCATTCTCTTTATCGGCCTGATGGTTTGGATTTTGATCAGGTTGGGTCATGCTTATCTCTTTTGTATCCCTAGGAAAAAGTGGCTGAGTTATTCTGTTCTGACGGTGTTAACAGCTGTCGTACTTATCTGCTTTAACTATCTGACAGCTAAACACGTTCAGGGGACAAACGAAGGTTGGAATTTATTTATTGCCTATAGTGAGACCAATTTTGCAGAGTTCGGAGTTTACCTAACCTTAATAGTACTAGGGCCTCTGATGGAAGAATTGGTATGTAGGGGACTGCTTCAACATGCCTTCTTTAAGAATTCAAGATGGGGACTGGATATTCTATTTCCGTCGATTTTGTTCGCCTTACCTCATTTTTCAAGCTTTCCTAGTCTACTAGACCTTCTGGTTTATACAGCAGTTGGGTGTATATTTGGTTATTTGACACGCTATACCAAGACTATCTATCCTTCTTATACGATTCATATCATCAATAATATCATCGCAAACTTACCATTTTTGCTCACTTTTCTACATAGGGTCTTGGGGTAAAAAAACCAAAGGCTTTCTTTTCAGCCATAGAGGAGGTCATCATGTATAAACACTTATTTTTCTTAGATTCAAAAACCTTAGACTGGTTGACGCCCTATATTCTAGACTTGGCTTCTGACACCATTGCCTTTAATGTTTTTGTGCTAACCTTTGTATCTGTGGTGGTTTTTTATTTCCTGAATCCCATGTTAGCTTTAATAGCTATATTCTTAGGGGCTGGCTATGTGGTCGGATTTTGGTTGTTAAAATGGTTTGTTTTGGAAAGGCTAGAACTAAAGGATGACTTGTAGGAAGTCTGTTTGTTGAGGAGGATAATTTGATGGAGTTTTTTGATAAATTTCATGCCTTTTGTTTTGGATTTTTAGTACTAATAATCGTCATTACAGTCCCTTATACGATTAACCATGGAGATTTTTTTCAAAATGAATCTGCATTGATTATTGTAAGTCTCCTAGTAACCTCGCTGAGTGTTGCTTATGCTAGAAAGTTTGAAATGATTTCTTTTGGGATGTTAAGTAAGAAACAAGTTTTGCTGTTCATTGGAATCTTTATTCTAAGTGTGTTTGAGACGCTAGTTTATATTCGTTTCTTCGCTGTTTCTTCTGGCGCAGGAGTTCAACACTTAGCGGAAGTCAGCAAAGGAATTTCTCTGTCTTTGATTTTGACTACCTCAGTTTTTGGACCAATCCAGGAGGAACTCATTTTCAGGGGACTTCTTCAGGGGGCTATATTTGAAAATTCTTGGTTAGGACTTGTTCTAACTTCCTCTCTTTTTTCTTTCATGCATGGACCTTCTAATGTCCCTTCGTTTATTTTTTATCTACTTGGGGGCTTGTTGCTGGGCTTTGCTTATAAAAAGAGCCAAAACCTATGGGTTTCTACTCTAGTCCATATGTTTTACAACAGTTGGCCACTCTTATTTTATTTATAAAAATCATGAAAGGTAAGTAGGAGATTGTGCTTACCTTTTTCTTTCTATAATGATAACCCAAACCACCCCAGAGGCTTTTATTTGAGAATCAGGTCTGGACTGGTTGACGAATAAGCTAAAAACTAGTAGAATAGTAAGGAAACTTTATACGGAGGAAAGAAATGGACTTGGGTGATATTGAGCTAACGCTGACCCCTATACCTGGGAAAAGCGGAAAAGCTTATATGGGAAGCTACCCTGATGGGAAGCGCGTCTTTATTAAAATGAACACCTCTCCAATCCTACCTGGTTTAGCCAAGGAACAAATCGCTCCTCAATTATTATGGACTCGCCGTTTATCGGATGGGCGTGATATGTGTGCCCAAGAATGGTTGAATGGTAAAATTTTGACCCCTTATGATATGAATCGCAAGCAGATTATCAATATTTTGAGCCGCTTGCATCGTTCGCGTCCTTTGATGACGCAATTGACTCGTTTGGGCTATTCTTTAGAAACACCTTTTGACTTGCTTCAGGCTTGGTTAAAAGATGCTCCAGAATCCTTGAAGAACAATCAATATCTAAGAATGGTAGTAGAGGATTTGCGAGGAAGTTTGCCAAACTTTAGGGAAGATTATGCAACGATCGTTCATGGAGATGTACGACATAGTAATTGGATTGAGACAGAGAGCGGTCTTGTTTATTTAGTGGATTGGGATTCCGTTCGCTTAACGGATCGCATGTTTGATGTAGCGCATATGCTATGTCACTATATTCCAGACTATCAGTGGAAAGAGTGGTTGACTTATTACGGTTACAAATACAACCAAACAGTCATCAACAAACTATTTTGGTATGCTCAGTTATCCTTCTTGAGCCAGATTGCCAAATATTATACAAATGAAGATCTAGAAAATGTCAATCGGGAGATTTATGCCTTGCGCATCTTCCGTGACAAGTATGGAAAGAAGAGATGAGAGTTAGAAATCGTAAAGGGGCAACAGAATTACTAGAGGCTAATCCTCAGTATGTTGTCTTAAATCCTTTAGAAGCCAAAGGAAAATGGCGAGACCTCTTTGGAAATGACAATCCTATCCATGTTGAGGTTGGTAGTGGTAAGGGTGCTTTTGTGACAGGTATGGCCAAGCAAAACCCTAATATCAACTATATCGGGATTGATATTCAAAAGTCTGTTTTGAGTTATGCCTTGGACAAGGTTTTGGAAATCTCTGTACCCAATATTAAGTTGTTGTGGGTTGATGGTTCTGATTTGACCGACTACTTTGAAGATGGTGAGATTGATCGCTTGTACCTAAACTTTTCAGATCCGTGGCCTAAAAAGCGCCATGAAAAGCGTCGTCTAACCTATAAGAGTTTCTTGGATACCTTCAAGCGTATCTTGCCTGAACACGGTGAGATTCATTTCAAGACAGATAACCGTGGCTTATTTGAATATAGCCTAGTGAGTTTTTCTCAATACGGCATGAAGCTCAATGGCGTTTGGTTGGATTTGCACGCCAGCGACTTTGAAGGCAATGTCATGACAGAATATGAAGAAAAATTCTCAAGTAAGGGTCAGGTCATCTATCGAGTTGAGGCAGAATTTTAAGAAAAAGCTTAAAATCAAGCCTTCTGAGTGCTTATACTTTACATAAGTAGTCAAAAGTGCTATACTGTAAGTAAGAATATGAGAAAGTGAGGCGGGGAAATATCTTCGCCTCTTGCTTATGAGGAGGTGGACGCAATCGCAACTATCGTAGAATTAGTCAGAGAAGTCGTAGAACCTGTCATTGAAGCTCCCTTTGAACTCGTGGATATCGAGTACGGAAAGATTGGCAGTGACATGATTCTTAGTATTTTTGTAGATAAACCAGAGGGAATTACCTTGAACGACACAGCGGACTTGACAGAGATTATCAGTCCTGTCCTAGATACTATCAAGCCAGATCCCTTCCCAGAACAATATTTCCTAGAAATCACCAGCCCAGGCTTGGAACGTCCTTTGAAAACCAAGGAAGCAGTCGCTGGAGCGGTTGGGAAATACATCCATGTTGGACTTTACCAAGCCATCGATAAGCAAAAGGTCTTTGAAGGAACCTTGCTAACCTTTGAAGAGGATGAGTTGACTATGGAATATATGGACAAGACACGTAAGAAAACGGTCCAAATCCCATACAGTTTGGTGTCAAAAGCACGTTTAGCAGTAAAATTATAGTAAAAGAAAGGAAGCTTTTGAAGATTCAAAAGTGAATAGAAGATGAGTAAAGAAATGCTAGAGGCCTTCCGCATTTTGGAAGAAGACAAGGGAATCAAAAAAGAAGACATCATTGATGCAGTGGTGGAATCACTTCGTTCAGCCTATCGCAGACGCTATGGTCAATCAGACAGCGTAGCCATTGATTTCAACGAAAAGACAGGTGACTTTACAGTTTATACTGTTCGTGAAGTAGTTGATGAAGTATTTGATAGCCGTTTGGAAATCAGCTTAAAAGATGCTCTTGCCATTAACTCAGCTTACGAGCTTGGGGACAAGATTAAATTTGAAGAAGCACCAGGTGAGTTTGGTCGTGTAGCAGCTCAATCTGCCAAACAAACCATCATGGAAAAAATGCGCAAGCAAACACGTGCCATTACCTACAATACTTACAAAGAGCATGAGCAAGAAATCATGTCTGGTACGGTAGAACGTTTTGACAATCGCTTTATCTATGTCAACCTTGGCAGCATCGAAGCACAATTGTCAAAACAAGACCAAATCCCTGGAGAAGTTTTTGCTTCTCATGATCGTATTGAAGTCTATGTTTACAAGGTTGAAGACAACCCTCGTGGTGTGAACGTCTTTGTGAGCCGTAGCCATCCAGAAATGATCAAACGTTTGATGGAACAAGAAATTCCTGAGGTCTATGACGGAACTGTTGAGATTATGAGCGTGGCTCGTGAAGCTGGCGACCGTACTAAGGTTGCAGTTCGTAGCCACAATCCAAACGTGGATGCTATTGGTACAATCGTTGGACGTGGTGGTGCTAACATCAAGAAAATTACTAGCAAATTCCACCCAGCTCGCTACGATGCTAAGAGCGATCGTATGGTTCCAATCGAAGAAAACATCGATGTTATCGAGTGGGTAGCAGATCCAGCTGAATTTATCTACAATGCCATTGCTCCTGCAGAAGTTGATCAAGTTATCTTTGATGAAAACGACAGCAAACGTGCCTTGGTCGTTGTGCCAGATAACAAGCTTTCTCTTGCGATCGGTCGTCGTGGACAAAACGTTCGTTTGGCAGCTCATTTGACAGGATATCGTATCGATATCAAGTCTGCAAGTGAGTTTGAAGCCATGGAAGCAGCAGAAGAAGCTGACCAGGTAGAAACAGACGAATTGGTAGAAGAATAAAAGCTGATCAGAGGAGGGAAGGATGAAAACTAGAAAAATCCCTTTGCGCAAGTCTGTTGTTTCCAACCAAGTGATTGATAAACGCGATTTACTCCGTATTGTCAAGAACAAAGAAGGACAGGTCTTTATCGACCCGACAGGCAAGGCTAATGGTCGTGGCGCTTATATCAAGCTAGACAATGCAGAAGCCCTTGAGGCCAAAAAGAAAAAAGTCTTTAACCGTAGCTTTAACATAGAAGTCGAAGAAAGCTTTTATGACGAGTTGATCGCCTATGTTGATCACAAAGTAAAAAGAAGAGAGTTAGGACTTGAATAAGCAAAAAATTACCAATCTCTTGGGACTTGCTCAAAGAGCAGGGAAAATCATCTCGGGTGAAGAAATGGTTGTCAAGGCCATTCAAGACCAGAAAGTAAAGCTAGTATTTCTAGCTCATGATGCTGGTCCCAACTTGACCAAGAAGATTCAGGATAAAAGTCATTATTATCAAGTAGAAGTTATTACCGTGTTTTCAACACTGGAATTAAGCATAGCAGTCGGAAAATCAAGAAAGGTTTTGGCTGTGACAGATGCTGGATTTACAAAGAAAATGAGGTCTCTTATGGAATAGAAGAGGAGGACATGATTTGTCTAAGAAAAGATTGTACGAAATCGCAAAAGAACTTGGAAAAGAAAGTAAGGAAGTTGTAGCGCGTGCAAAAGAGTTGGGCTTGGATGTGAAAAGCCACTCATCAAGTGTGGAAGAAGCTGTCGCTGCAAAAATCGCTGCCAGCTTTAAGTCTGCTGCTCCGAAAGTAGAAGCAAAACCTGCAGAACCAAAAGCAAGTACAGAAAAGAAAGCCGAAAAATCTGAGCCAGCTAAACCAGCTGTAGCTAAGGAAGAGGCAAAACCAGCAGCAGCTGTTGCCCCTAAAGAGGAAAAAGTGGCACCAGCAAAACCGCAGAGTCGAAACTTTAAGGCTGAGCGTGAAGCACGTGCAAAAGAGCAGGCTGAACGACGCAAGCAAAATAAGGGCAATAACCGTGACCACCAACAAAATGGAAATCGTCAAAAAAATGATGACCGTAATGGTGGTAAACAAGGTCAAGGCAATCGCGACAATCGTCGCTTTAATGACCAAGCTAAGAAACAGCAAGGTCAGCAAAATCGTGGAAATGATCGCCGCAAGCAAGAGGACAAACGTCCAAATCAAGCAGGACCACGTATTGACTTTAAAGCCCGTGCAGCTGCTCTAAAGGCAGAGCAAAATGCAGAATATGCTCGTTCAAGTGAGGAACGCTTCAAGCAAACTCAAGCAGCTAAAGAAGCCTTGGCTCAAGCAAACAAACGCAAGGAGCCTGAAGAAATCTTTGAAGAAGCTGCTAAATTGGCTGAACAAGTACAGCAAGTTCAACCAGTAGTTGAAGTAGCTCCTGCAGCTAAAGAACCTGTAGTGGATACACGTCGTAAGAAACAAGCCCGACCAGACAAAGAACGTGATGATTTCGATCACGAAGAAGATGGTCCTAGAAAACAACAAAAGAATCGAAGTAGTCAAAATCAAGTGAGAAATCAAAGAAATAGTAACTGGAACAATAACAAAAAGAATAAAAAAGGCAATAACAAAAATAACCGTAATCAGGCACCAAAACCTGTTACAGAGCGTAAGTTCCATGAATTGCCAACAGAATTTGAATATACAGATGGTATGACCGTCGCGGAAATTGCAAAACGTATCAAGCGCGAACCAGCTGAGATTGTTAAGAAACTCTTCATGATGGGCGTGATGGCGACACAAAACCAATCCTTAGACGGTGAAACAATCGAACTCCTCATGGTCGATTACGGTATTGATGCGAAACAAAAGGTTGAAGTGGACAATGCTGATATCGAACGTTTCTTCGCTGAAGATGGTTATCTCAATGAAGATGAACTCGTAGAGCGTCCACCAGTTGTTACCATCATGGGACACGTTGACCATGGTAAGACAACACTCCTAGATACCCTTCGTAACTCTCGTGTTGCGACAGGTGAAGCAGGTGGAATCACTCAGCATATCGGTGCCTACCAAATCGTTGAAAATGGCAAGAAGATTACCTTCCTTGATACACCAGGACACGCGGCCTTTACATCTATGCGTGCGCGTGGTGCATCTGTTACCGATATTACTATCTTGGTCGTAGCGGCAGATGATGGGGTTATGCCACAGACTATCGAAGCCATCAACCACTCAAAAGCAGCTAATGTTCCAATCATCGTAGCTATCAATAAAATCGATAAACCAGGTGCCAACCCAGAACGTGTGATCGGTGAATTGGCTGAACATGGTGTTATGTCAACTGCCTGGGGTGGAGATTCTGAGTTTGTAGAAATCTCAGCCAAGTTCAACCAAAATATCGATGAACTCTTGGAAACTGTCCTTCTTGTGGCTGAAATCCAAGAACTCAAAGCAGACCCAACAGTTCGTGCCATCGGTACTGTTATCGAAGCTCGTTTGGATAAAGGTAAAGGTGCGGTTGCAACCCTCCTTGTTCAACAAGGTACTTTGAACGTTCAAGATCCAATCGTTGTCGGAAATACCTTCGGACGTGTCCGTGCCATGACCAACGACCTTGGACGTCGTGTGAAGGTTGCAGGACCATCAACACCAGTATCGATCACTGGTTTGAACGAAGCGCCAATGGCGGGTGACCACTTTGCCGTTTACGAAGATGAAAAATCAGCTCGTGCAGCTGGTGAAGAACGTGCTAAACGTGCTCTTATGAAGCAACGTCAAGCTACACAACGTGTCAGCCTTGAAAATCTCTTTGATACCCTTAAAGCTGGCGAACTCAAGTCAGTTAACGTCATTATCAAAGCAGACGTACAAGGTTCTGTTGAAGCACTTTCTGCCTCACTTCAAAAAATTGATGTTGAGGGCGTGAAAGTTACTATCGTCCATGCAGCTGTCGGTGCCATCAACGAATCTGACGTGACTCTTGCCGAGGCTTCAAATGCCTTTATCGTTGGTTTCAACGTACGCCCTACACCACAAGCTCGTCAACAAGCAGAAGCTGACGATGTAGAAATCCGTCTCCACAGCATCATCTACAAGGTGATCGAAGAGATGGAAGAAGCTATGAAAGGGATGCTTGACCCAGAATTTAAAGAAAAAGTTATCGGTGAAGCGATCATCCGAGAAACCTTCAAGGTATCTAAAGTGGGAACAATCGGAGGATTCATGGTTACCAGTGGTAAAGTTACCCGTGACTCTAAAGTCCGTGTTATCCGTGATGGTGTTGTTATTTACGATGGCGCTCTAGCTAGTTTGAAACACTATAAAGATGACGTTAAAGAAGTTACAAACGGCCGTGAAGGTGGTCTCATGATTGATGGCTACAATGATCTTAAGATGGATGATGTGATTGAAGCTTATATCATGGAAGAAATCAAACGATAATAGAGAAACGATAGCTCATTTGACTCGTCGTCAACAGCGCCTTGATGAACCCGTAGTTCTATCTAAGGCTTGTTTCCTAGATTCAAATGGCTCTAGTTCCTCTATCTACTAGGCAAAGCTAGGTCTGCTGGCCTAGCTTTTGGTTCAATTGAGAGAAAGGAAAAAAGCATGGCAAATCATTTCCGTACGGATCGTGTAGGCATGGAAATCAAGCGTGAAGTCAATGAGATTTTACAAAAGAAAGTCCGTGATCCTCGTGTCCAAGGAGTGACCATCACAGATGTTCAGATGCTAGGTGACTTGTCTGTAGCTAAGGTTTACTACACCATTTTGAGTAATCTTGCTTCGGATAACCAAAAAGCTCAAATCGGGCTTGAAAAAGCAACCGGAACTATCAAACGTGAGCTTGGTCACAATTTGAAATTGTACAAAATTCCAGACTTAACTTTCGTCAAAGATGAATCCATCGAATATGGAAACAAGATTGACGAGATGTTACGCAATCTGGATAAAAACTAAGTAGAAAGAGGGGCAACCCTCTTTTTTGTGTGGAAAATAGGTGGAATTTAAAATGGAAAAATATTCTTTTAAAAATGGGATTCTGTATTTATAAAATGTTTGCTGATTAGAAAATGCTTTTTTTTTTTTAGGAAATATGATATGATAATTTTATAAATAAAAGGAGATTCTATTAATGAATAATGTAAAAAAAGTTTGTGGTTTAGCTTTACTATGTCTTTCCGTTTCTACTCTAGTTGCTTGTAGTTCTCTTTCTGAAAAAACAAGTAGCTCTTCTAGTGATAATCAAACAGAAGCTTCATCTAATAGTTCTGAAAAGAAAGGGTTGTTTGCCAAAGCAAAAGATAAATTTAGTTCAAGTGACTTTAATCCACAAGATGTCAGTGATGAGACCATTGAATCTATCCAGACTTATGAAGATTATTTGACTATGTATGAGAAAATTGTTGATAATTACTATACCGAGGCAGATGAAGCCTTTAAGGGAACTGCTTTAGAAGATAGTGCTTCTATCCAAGAATTAAAAGATAGTACTAAAAAAGAAATGGAAGAACAGAAAAAACAATATGGTCCATTGAAGAAAGCACCTATTCAAGGAAAAGAGGAAATAATTCAGTTTTTAAAGGAATATCGTGATTCTCTACACGAACAAGTAGAACAGTGGAAAGCTAGTCTTTAATAAGAAGAATGGAGTTTGGGATGGACTATCAATTGTTACCTCATGAATACATGGTTATGAATAGTGATCATGTGAGTTTTGGGAAAAATGGTTTGTCTACAGATGAATTAATTTTAACAAATCTACACTTAATACATATTAAAAAAGGTATTTTTGGAGGAAAAAAAGATCAAACTACTATACCAATTAACCAAATTAAGATTTTTGAGGGGAAACCACAAGTTTCAGTTACGAAATCCAATGGTATGAAAAGATTAGAAATCTATTATAATGGTGGACAAGTTATCTTCTCATTCTCTAATACTAAGGATACTGAAAAGTGGGCAACGAATATTATTAAATTAATCTCTGGTGATACAAGCAACTTTGCAACCTTGGGTGATAATAGCTTATTTGGTGCAGAAATTTTAGCAGAGACTCTAAAAGATACGTTTGATACTTTCAAAGCAGGTCTGGGTATTAAGGAGGCAGAACCAGAGAAACTATCTACTAAATGCAGTTTTTGTGGAGCTCCTCTGTCTGGAACCGTGAAACAAACTGTCAAATGTAGTTTTTGCGATATGGAACAGACTTTGTAGGAGATGTAATATGGGAATAATTAAAGTATTTACAGATTCAATTAATGGAACTTTTGCAGATCAATGGAAGGAGATTATTACAGTTCAGGCTTTTGATGAACATACAGCTGTAAGTCCGGGTGTTCTTCAAGTCAGTAATAATGGTAGAGGAGTTAATAGTCAGGGTTCTATAGGTGTCATTTCAAATGGGTCTAAGATATTTATTCCTGAAAATACTGCTGCTTTTATTTTTAGTCAGTCTGGAATAGAAGAAATTATCACTGAACCAGGTGGATATGAATATCAAAATGGGGAGAGTAGTGTTTTTAATGGTGATGGGATAAAAAAATCACTGTTTGATAATGTTGTTAATCGTGTTGGATTTGGCGGACAAAGTGATCAGCAAAAACAGATTTGTTTTGTCAATTTGAGAGAAATTCGCGATATTAGGTTTGGTACTCGTGGTCCGGTTATGTATAACGACTTGTTTTATGGAACAGACTTAGAAGTACGTGCTTTTGGAACTTTTTCTATTCAAATTACGGACGCTATCAAGTTTGTAAAAAATTTCCTTCCTGCAAATGTAACCTACTATAGTTTTGATAGTGCTCAAGCAAGGGCTCAGATAGTCACGGAATTTCTTCAATCCTTTACCGTTGCCCTTAATTCGTTATCAACAACTTATCGTATCTCGCAGCTACCATCACAAGCATCAGTACTTGCAAAACAAGTATCGAATGATGAACAGTATGCTGGTACTTGGAAAGATCGTTTTGGGTTTGAGATTATAAAAGTTGCGATTGCTAATATAGAATTCTCACCAGAATCTAAGGAATTAGTTAAGAACTTTTCATCAAATAAGATGAATTTAAAGGCCTTTGATGATGTATCGCAGAAAGCTTCTAATATTGCTGCACAACAAAAAGTCGCATCAGGGATCGAACAACATGGGCTAGGAGATGGTGCGGGGATGATTTTTGGTATGAATATGGCACAACAGTTAGATGAAAAAGCAACTAAACCAAGTTTATCTTTTGATGAGCAAATCGAAGCTCTTACTAAACTCAAATCACTTTTAGATGCAGATATATTATCTCAGGAAGAGTTTGATCGAAAGAAAAAAGAAATTATGGATTTATAAGATGAAGCTCGAAAGTTCATAGTTAGTGTGTATTCAAGGAACATTTTAGGTGAAACAATAATAGACTATCGTTCACAGATAGAATATCATGTTGTAAAGGTAGGAGTTGAATATTCTAGCTGTCTCTACAAAGACTATTAAAAATCTTTAACAAATAAGTTGCTAAGGATTTTTTGAAAATTTTTGAGGGGGATTTGAAACATACTTTAAAAGAGTATGCTATCATAGAATATAACTTACAGAAGTAAAAGGAGTTTGTATATGGCTGAACAAGATTTAGCGATGCAAGTATTGGAACAAGTGGTAAAACTACCTGTTGTTAAGGTTGATCGTTCGAAATTTTTAGTGGATAAGTTTTCCAAAGAATTGGATCCACAGGACATTCCTACCTTATTAGAACAAGGCCCAACGTCTCTCTTATCTCAAGAAACCTTAGATCGAGTGGCTAATGCCTGCATTAGGGATAATGTTTTATTGGCGAGTGGAACTTCTGTTGTTGCAGGATTACCAGGTGGACTTGCCATGGCAATTACCATACCAGCGGATGTAGCTCAATTTTATGCTTTTTCTTTAAAATTAGCTCAAGAACTAGGCTATATTTATGGATATGAGGATCTTTGGGCTTCACGCGATGAGTTGAGTGAAGATGCTCAAAATACCCTCTTGCTTTATCTAGGTGTTATGTTGGGGGTGAATGGAACCGCTGCTTTGCTACGTGCAGGTGGTATAACAATTGCCAAACAGGTAATGAAAACAGTACCTAATAAAGCTTTAACAAAGACGCTTTGGTACCCTATTTTGAAAAAAGTTTTAAAAATATTTGGTGTGAATCTTACTAAGGGAGGGTTGGCCAAAGGAATGGGGAAATTCATACCTATCTTGGGAGGTATCATTTCAGGTGGTTTAACCTTTGCAACTATGAAACCGATGGGTGAAAGCTTGCAGAAAGAATTGTCTAAACTAGTCAACTATAGTGAAGTTCAATATCAAGAAGATGTTGAAACAATCCGAAAAGAGGCTGAAATAATCGAGGGTGAGTGAGATGAATCCTATCAAAGCTTTTACTAAAATTTATGGTAATTACTTTTTGACCATGCAAGGTGTAAAAGTAATGAGAACGATAAAGAAAGATGACAATATTGTTGTCGCTCTAGGAAAATTTTTTATTGCAGACAAGTTAATGGATACGGCTCGGTGGCTCATCAAGCCAGAGGAGAGAGAATGAAATTTTTCTGGGCAATTCTTGCTATTCTTTTTATCAAACCGATTATTGGAATTGTAAAATTCTTTTGGATGATTATCTATTTTGCAATCCAATTGCTGTTTTACAAGCTATTATTTAAACTATTGGATTGGCTCTTTAAACTTATTTAGGCCGTAATTCAAGTCTCAGAGAACTAGTAAGTCTTGTACTGCTAGTTTTTTAATCTCTTTCCATATGGTATAATATAAGCAGTAAAATCATTTTAGAGCATATAATGGAGGTCGTCATGGACAATATCATCGATGTGTCAATTCCTGTTGCAGAAGTGGTGGACAAGCATCCAGAAGTTTTAGATATCCTAGTAGAACTCGGTTTTAAACCTCTTGCAAATCCTTTGATGCGAAATACAGTCGGACGAAAAGTATCGCTCAAACAGGGGTCTAAGCTGGAGGGAACTCCTATGGATAAGATTGTGCGCACACTTGAAGCAAATGGTTACGAAGTGATCGGGTTAGACTAATGACAGATGAACGTATTCATATCCTGCGAGATATTTTATTAGAATTGCATAATGGAGCCTCTCCGGAGTCCGTTCAGGAACGATTTGATGCGACCTTTACAGGTGTATCTGCTATTGAGATTTCACTTATGGAGCACGAGTTGATGAACTCGGACTCAGGCGTTACCTTTGAAGATGTCATGGAGCTCTGTGATGTTCATGCCAATCTCTTTAAAAATGCTGTTAAGGGTGTCGAAGTTGAGGACACCGATCATCCTGGTCACCCTGTGCGTGTCTTTAAGGATGAAAATTTAGCCCTCCGTGCTGCCTTGATTCGTGTTCGAAGATTGTTAGACACATATGAGTCTATGGAAGACGAGGAAATGCTTGCAGAGATGCGTAAGGGGTTGGTTCGTCAGATGGGGCTTGTAGGTCAGTTCGACCGTCACTACCAGCGCAAGGAAGAACTCTTCTTTCCTATCATGGAGCGTTATGGACATGATTCGCCTCCAAAAGTCATGTGGGGAGTCGATGACCAGATTAGGGAACTCTATCAAACAGCCTTAGTGGCAACTAAGTCGCTCCCAGAAGTGCCAATTTCCGCCGTAAAGGAAGCTTTTGAAGCTTTTGCGACAGAGTTTGAAAGTATGATTTTCAAGGAAGAGTCCATCCTCCTCATGATTCTGCTCGAATCCTTCACCCAGGATGACTGGATTCAGATTGCTGAGGAAAGTGATGCCTATGGATATGCTATTATCCGTCCGTCTGAGAAATGGATTCCTGAACGTCAAAGTTTTGTTGAGAAGAAAAGTGTAGAAGAACCAACTCAGTCAGAAACTGTAGATGGACAGGTTCAACAAGTGATTGATACGCCAGAAGGTCAGTTTACTATCACCTTTACACCTAAGGAAAAGGAAGCAGTGATGGACCGAAATAGTCAGCAGACTTTTGGCAATGGTTATCTATCAGTTGAGCAGGCAAATCTTATCCTTAATCATCTTCCTATGGAGATTACCTTTGTTAATAAGGATGATATCTTCCAGTATTATAACGATAATACGCCAGCAGATGAAATGATTTTCAAGCGAACACCGTCTCAGGTTGGACGAAATGTCGAACTATGCCATCCACCAAAATATTTGGAGAAAGTCAAAGCGATTATGCAAGGTCTTCGTGAAGGGAAAAAAGACAAGTACGAGATGTGGTTCAAGTCAGAATCACGTGGAAAGTTTGTCCATGTCACTTACGCAGCTGTTCATGATCAAGCAGGAGAGTTTCAAGGAGTCTTGGAATATGTTCAGGACATCCAACCCTACCGTGAGATTGATACAGACTTTTACCGTGGATTAGAATAAGGAGAAAAAATGAGTTACGAGCAAGAATTTATGAAGGAATTTGAAACCTGGGTTAATACCCAGATTATGATCAACAATATGGCTCTTAAGGAAAGTCAAAAGGTCTATGAAGAAGATCAAGATGAGCGCGCTAAAGATGCCATGATTCGCTACGAGAGTCGCTTGGATGCCTACCAGTTCTTACTAGGTAAATTTGAAAACTTCAAGGCAGGTAAGGAATTCCATGATTTACCAGAAGGTTTGTTTGGCGAGAGAAATTATTAATTTTTAGAGATTAGAAAGGGGAGTGGGACTCCCTTTTTCATTGTTCCTTGAGCCTTTTTGTGTTACAATGTTAGCATGAAAACGAAAAATATTATTAAAACAGGTTTAGTCGTGGCAGGGCTTGGAGCACTTGCCTTTGGTGCTAAGAAAGTAGCTGATGATCACAAACTCATGAAGACGCAGGAAGAGTTAACTGCTATTGTGCGTGACTACTTTTCAGAAATGGGTGAGATTGGGACTCTCTATGTCCAAGTGTACGAAAGTAGTTTAGAACGTCTTGTTGGTGGTGTTATTTTTGAAGATGGGCGACATTATACCTTTGTCTATGAAGATGAAAATTTACAATATGAAAAGGAAGTCCTATGATTATTCCAAATAGCTTAGAAGAAATAGCAAGTTTAGTTGAAGCAGAGGGGAAAAAAGCCTTTCTCTTTGTGGCCGACTGGTGTGGCGATTGTCGCTATATCTATCCAGCTCTGCCAGAGATTGAAGAGACCAATCCAGAGTTTATCTTTATACGAGTAGACCGAGATGAGTACATGGAACTTGCAAAACTATGGGATGTATATGGGATTCCAAGTCTTGTTGTATTAGATAAGGACAAGGAGATTGGACGCTTTGTTAATCGTGACCGTAAAAGCAAGGAACAAATCAACGATTTTTTAGCAGGACTGAAATAGGAGAAAAGAGAAATAATGATTTTTACATATAACAAAGAACATGTCGGTGATGTCCTTATGGTCATCGTGAAAAATAGCGGAGATGCCAAACTAGATGTGGAGCGCAAAGGCAAGGTAGCGCGAGTTTTCCTCAAAGAAAGTGGAGAAACGGTTGCTTGGAATATTTTCGAAGTTTCCAGTTTGTTTGAAATTGCAGAGCGTGGTCAAGTCTTTTTAACAGATGAGAAAGTCGCTCGTTTGAACCAAGAATTGCAGGTAGAAGGTTTTACAGAAGAAATTGTTAATGATAAGGAACCTAAGTTCGTCGTCGGTGAAATTGTCGAGATGGTAGCTCATCCAGATAGTGACCACCTCAACATCTGCCAAGTTGCAGTCGCAAGTGACAAGACAGTGAAAATTGTTGCAGGGGCACCAAATGCGCGTGTCGGTCTGAAAACCATTGTCGCTCTTCCTGGAGCTATGATGCCAAAAGGAAATCTCATTTTCCCAGGCGAACTTCGTGGTGAAAAGAGTTTTGGTATGATGTGTAGCCCTCGTGAATTGCACCTGCCAAATGCTCCGCAAAAACGTGGTGTTATCGAATTATCAGAAGACCAAGTTGTCGGAACTCCATTTGACCCAGCGAAGCACTGGACTGCTTAGGAACTTGTCAGTATCTGAATACACCAGATAGAAGGAAATAAGATGGCAAAAAATGTTGTGATTACAGGAGCGACCTCAGGAATCGGTGAAGCGATTGCGCGTGCTTATCTGGAGCAGGGTGAGAATGTCGTTCTAACTGGACGACGGACAGACAGACTAGAAGCCCTTAAGTCGGAGTTTGCAGAAGCCTTCCTAAATCAAACTGTCTGGACCTTCCCACTAGATGTCACGGATATGACCATGGTAAAGACTGTCTGCTCTGATATTCTAGAAACGATAGGTCAGATTGATATTCTGATCAACAATGCCGGACTGGCTCTAGGTTTAGCACCTTATCAGGACTATGAAGAGTTGGATATGTTGACCATGCTGGATACTAATATCAAAGGTTTGATGGCAGTCACTCGCTGTTTCTTGCCAGCAATGGTAAAAGCCAATCAAGGACATATCATCAATATGGGGTCAACCGCAGGAATTTATGCCTATGCGGGTGCCGCTGTTTATTCAGCCACCAAGGCAGCGGTTAAGACCTTTTCAGATGGACTGCGAATTGATACTATCGCAACGGATATCAAGGTGACAACCATTCAGCCTGGAATTGTCGAAACAGATTTTTCTACGGTACGTTTTCACGGTGATAAAGAACGGGCTGCGTCCGTTTACCAAGGAATCGAAGCCTTGCAAGCTCAGGATATTGCAGACACAGTAGTCTATGTGACCAGCCAACCTCGCCGTGTGCAGATTACAGATATGACCATAATGGCCAATCAACAGGCGACAGGATTTATGGTTCATAAAAAGTAAAAAATTTCCTCGAAAGTTACAAATTTCTGTAACTTTTTTTGATTTCCTACGAATAGATAAGTAGGAGGAAGAAAATATGTATAATAAAGTTATCATGATTGGGCGTTTAACGTCTACACCAGAATTGCACAAAACCAACAATGACAAGTCGGTAGCGCGAGCAACTATCGCTGTGAACCGTCGTTACAAAGACCAAAACGGGGAACGCGAAGCCGATTTTGTTAATATGGTCCTATGGGGCAGACTAGCAGAAAGCTTGGCAAGCTACGCAACTAAAGGTAGTCTTATCTCTGTGGATGGAGAATTGCGTACTCGTCGCTTTGAGAAAAATGGCCAGATGAACTACGTGACCGAAGTTCTTGCCACAGGATTCCAACTCTTGGAAAGTCGTGCTCAACGTGCCATGCGTGAAAATAATGCAGGACAGGATTTGGCAGATTTGGTTTTGGAAGAGGAGGAACTTCCATTTTAAAATGACAAGAGTTTGAGAGTTTTCTCCAACTCTTTTTATGCTATAAATCAGACTTTTTTCTTGACTATTTTTGACCAAGTGATACAATAGAACTATGGTTTAGCACTCGTATGAAAAGAGTGCTAATAATATGATTGAATTATGGAGGAAAACAGATGTTGAAACCATTAGGAGACCGTGTGGTCTTGAAAATTGAAGAAAAAGAACAAACTGTCGGAGGCTTTGTCCTAGCGGGATCAGCCCAAGAAGAAACGAAAACAGCTACAGTAGTGGCTACTGGACAAGGTGTTCGTACCTTGAGCGGTGAACTAGTCGCTCCAAGTGTAAAGGTTGGAGATCAAGTTTTAGTCGAAGCTCATGCAGGTATCGAGGTCAAAGATGGTGACGAAAAATATATCATCGTGGGTGAAGCTAACATCTTAGCAATCGTTGAAGAATAATAGGAGGAAGTAAGTATGTCAAAAGAAATTAAGTTTTCATCTGATGCACGTTCAGCTATGGTCCGTGGTGTTGATGTCCTAGCTGATACAGTTAAAGTAACCTTGGGGCCTAAAGGACGTAACGTTGTTCTTGAAAAATCATTCGGTTCACCATTGATTACCAACGACGGTGTAACAATCGCTAAAGAAATTGAACTAGAAGACCATTTTGAAAATATGGGTGCCAAATTGGTATCAGAAGTAGCTTCTAAGACTAATGATATCGCTGGTGACGGGACAACTACTGCAACAGTATTGACTCAGGCTATCGTTCGTGAAGGAATCAAAAACGTAACTGCCGGTGCAAATCCAATCGGTATTCGTCGTGGGATTGAAACTGCGGTCGCTGCAGCCGTTGAAGCCTTGAAAAATAATGCCATCCCTGTTGCCAACAAAGAAGCTATCGCTCAGGTCGCTGCAGTATCCTCTCGTTCTGAAAAAGTTGGTGAATACATCTCTGAAGCCATGGAAAAAGTTGGTAAAGACGGAGTTATCACCATTGAAGAATCACGTGGTATGGAAACAGAGCTTGAGGTTGTAGAAGGAATGCAATTTGACCGTGGTTACCTCTCACAATACATGGTCACTGACAATGAAAAAATGGTTGCAGACCTTGAAAATCCATACATTTTAATCACTGACAAGAAAATTTCAAATATCCAAGAAATCTTGCCACTTCTAGAAAGTATCCTCCAAAGTAGCCGTCCGCTCTTGATTATTGCTGATGACGTTGACGGTGAAGCTCTTCCAACTCTTGTTTTGAATAAGATTCGTGGAACTTTCAATGTAGTTGCTGTTAAGGCACCAGGTTTCGGGGACCGTCGTAAAGCAATGTTGGAAGACATCGCAATTTTGACAGGTGGAACTGTTATCACAGAAGATCTTGGGCTTGAGTTAAAAGATGCTACCATAGAAGCTCTTGGTCAAGCAGCTAAAGTGTCTGTAGATAAAGATAGCACAGTCATTGTAGAAGGTGCAGGTAATCCTGAAGCAATTGCTAACCGTGTAGCTGTCATCAAGTCTCAAATCGAAACAACAACTTCAGAATTCGACCGTGAAAAACTCCAAGAACGCTTGGCTAAATTATCAGGTGGAGTAGCAGTTATCAAGGTCGGTGCTGCAACTGAAACTGAATTGAAAGAAATGAAACTCCGCATCGAAGATGCCCTCAATGCGACTCGCGCAGCTGTTGAAGAAGGAATCGTTGCAGGTGGTGGTACTGCCCTTGTTAATGTTATCTCTGCTGTTGCTTCCTTGGAGTTAGAAGGTGATGAAGCGACAGGACGTAGCATTGTACTTCGTGCCTTGGAAGAGCCAGTTCGCCAAATTGCCTACAATGCAGGCTATGAAGGTTCAATCGTTATCGATCGTTTGAAAAATGCAGAGCTTGGAACAGGCTTCAATGCTGCCACAGGTGAGTGGGTCAACATGATTGAAGCAGGAATTATCGATCCTGTTAAGGTTAGCCGTTCAGCCCTTCAGAACGCAGCTTCAGTAGCAAGCTTGATTCTAACAACAGAAGCAGTCGTAGCTAATAAGCCAGAACCTGTAGCACCAGCCCCAGCTATGGATCCATCAATGATGGGTGGTTACTAAGAAATATAGTAAAATGAACCTAAAACAGTACATAATGTGGTATAATCTTCTTATGGCATATTCAATA
>NZ_JWAJ01000151.1 GCF_001068775.1 Streptococcus pseudopneumoniae | reverse complement strand
GGATTCGAACCCCCGAACCCGAAGGAGCGGATTTACAGTCCGCCGCGTTTAGCCTCTTCGCTATCTCTCCAATGTTCAACAAAAACTATTATATCATGAAAATTTACAAAAAACAAGCTTTATTTTGCTAAATTATAGTTTTCAATCAAAATTTCCACAGCTTTTTCAAGTTTTTTATAAAAACTATCGACATTTCCATTCTTTATGATTGCGAATTGATTATCTAGTTCAGCAATTTCACCGATAATCTTTTTCCCAATGGTTAATGTGTAGCCTTCAAATTTTTCCTGACCAACTAAAACAGTTGCGTCTGTTAATTGAATTTCAATTTTTTTATCTTTTTTACTCATACCATACCTCTTTTCACTCTTCCTATTGTACAAGAAATTTAGAAAACTGGCAAGAAAAAACTCTATACCAAGCCAAGCTTGATACAGAGTTTTTGTAAAAAATATAGAATTTTTTATCTAGAGATGACTCATTATTAATGGGTTGTTCCACCTACTAACTTCAAGTCCTTATCTTTATAGTCTACGATAGCTCTAATTGCTGCCTCAATACCTCTGACAATATCTGTTAAGCACATGGATGCCGTATTAGGCTTGTTCAACACTTGTTCTGTCATATAGGGAATATGCATAAAACCTGCTCTCATATGGGGAAATTTCTTATCCGCTAAATAGAGAGCCTGATACATCAAATGGTTGCAAACAAAGGTTCCTGCTGTATTGGACACTGTAGCTGGTAACCCTTCCTCTTTAATCGCTTGAACCATTGCCTTAATAGGCAGAGTGCTAAAATAGGCTGCTTGTCCGTCCAGGCGTATAGGAGTGTCAATCGGCTGATTCCCTTGGTTATCTGGAATTCTAGCATCATCTTGGTTGATGGCAACTCGCTCAGGAGTTAGACTAGCTCTTCCTCCTGCCTGTCCTATGCAAAGCACAGCATCTGGATGGTATCGATTTATTTCTGCTTCTAAAACCTCTGCTGATTGATAAAAGACCGTTGGGATTACTACCCAATGAACCTCTGCGCCATGAATCTCTGACGGTAATGATTTAACAGCTTCCAAGGCTGGATTGACCTTTTCACCACCGAAAGGATCAAAACCTGTTACTAATATTTTCATTTTATTTCCTTTGCTAAAATGCCAAAAAGTACATCAAAAATACATGGATGATAATCATGACAATAGCTACTCCTACCTGCGCTTTGATAACCCCATTTGAATCTTTCATATCCAGGAGAGCTGCCGGTAAAGCATTAAAGTTAGCCGCCATTGGAGTCAATAAGGTTCCACAGCAACCTGCCGTCATTGCTAGAGCTGCAGCCACGATTGGATCAGCTCCCAAGGCAAATACAAAGGGAACACCAATTCCAGCAGTAATAACCGTGAAGGCAGCAAATGCATTCCCCATTATCATGGAGAATAGAACCATCCCAAGGACATAAGCCACTACACCCATAAAACGACTACCCGAAGGAACTAGACCGCTGATTAAATGCGAAATCAAGTCTCCAACGCCTGCAACGGTAAAAATTGCTCCCAAAGCCCCTAAAAGTTGAGGCACAATCCCACTAGTAGAGACTTGCTGAACCATGCGATTATTTTCTGCTAACAAGTTTTTAGGAGAACTCTTAGTAATCAATAAAAGAGAGATGGTTGCAAAAAATGCTGCAAGGCTGATAGCAATCTTACTAAAGTCAGGAATCATTTTTGCTAATACCAAAGCAATCAAAGCCATTAACATGACCGGAATAAAAATTTTATTCTTTAGTCGTTTCGCTTCAATGTTTGCCTTGACTTCATCCAGAGACGGTAAGGTTCCGATACGAACCTGTTTAAAGAGTGTTAGTAGGGCTAATAGCACTACGATAACTCCAATACAGATAGAAGGTAGATAAGAGCCACCGATAAAACTGATGCCCAATAAAGCCCAAAACCCAGCTGTTCCATATCGAACTGGATTTGTTTTGTCTTTATAGCTACAATAGGCCGTGTGAAGAAATTGACAACCAATCACAATATAGGTTAACTCTAATAACTGTCTTGCTAGATTGGTCATTCTTCTTTTCCTTTACTAAGCTTATTCGCTAGCAATTTTCTATCAAATAAGTAATTGTAAATCCCTACCACAAGTAGGGCAACTCCTGCAACAATAAGAGAAGCCGAAGCAATCCCTGCATAATTACTTTCGTAACCTAATTGGTCCAGAGTGCCCCCTATCAAGAGGACACCACCTGCACCAACAAAAGTGTTCTGAGCAAAGAAATTTGCGAAATTATCATTTGCTGCTGCACGCGCCTTCAAGGCTTCGGCCTCATACTCAGTTAATTTTCTACCTAATTGCAACTCTGCTGCTGCCTGTCCCATGGGTTGAACCAAAGGCCTTACAAACTGTGGCTGCCCTCCTAGACGAATGGCAAAGAACCCGTCGAGTTCCCGAAAAAAGAAATAAATTGTATAAAAACTTCCTACGGTCAGTCCTTTAATCTTTTGAATCAAGTCAATCGAACGTTGCTTGAGGCCAAAAGTTTCAGATAAACCTACCAGTGGCAAGGTTACCATAAAAATCGTCAGAACTCGTTGATTACTAAATTCTTTTCCCAAAATTTCCAAGAATTCAACAAGAGAAACTCCAGAAACTAGAGCTGTAACTAAACTAGCTAAGACTACCGTTGCAATGGTATCTAACTTATAGATAAAACCAATCACAATGATAACTATCCCTATTAGTTTAATCCATTCCATATAGGCCCCTTTATTCCAAAAGTACTAGTCTGTTTTATTTGACATGACTTTCTAGTTCTTTTTGGTATTTATTGTTTGATTCCAATTTTTCTTTTTGCCATTTTTCAAGAGCTGCTTGATATTCTTTAGCAGTTACAATCTCTTTTTGCAATTTCATTCCCTTGAAGATGTATGGATCACCCTTAATACCTACTTGTGAGTATGGTTTAGAGAATGGAACGACATTGCTGACAACTGGTGAACCACCTGATGAAGCTGTTGGCATCAAGAGAGAACTATCAGTAAGCCAAGCTTGAGCTTTAGCATATTTTTCATATCTCTTATCCAAGTCATTTTTCTCAGAAACTGCATCATCCAAGAGTTTCTTATATTCGTCCAAACCTAGTTGAGCTACTACTTCCTTGTCTTTTCCTTTAGTAATACCAAGGTGTTTCATAGCGGAACCAGTCTTAGGATCCATGATATTGAGATAACTTGCTGGGTCTTGATAACTTGGAGCCCATCCAGTACTGTTCAAGTCATAGTCTTTTTGAGCAGGAACACGCGCTTGAGATGTAATGCTTTCCTTCTCGTTATCCGTCATCTGAAGAACATCGATCACGACATTTTCAGAACCAAGAGTGGATTCGATTGATTGTTTAAAGGAATTGCTTTGTTGAACAGCAATGGTATTTGTCTGTTCAACTGGGACATCCAAGTGAATTGGGAAGGTTACACCTTTTGATTCCAACTCTTTCTTAGCTTTTTCAAATGAAGCTTTGGCTTTGTCAGGATTGTAGATGGTATCTTTTCCGTCGACGAGCTCAACACCTTTCCATTGGTCTCCATAGTTGACCAATTCTTTTTGAGCGATATCACCAAAGTTTTTGCCACCAGATTGTACAAAGTTATCTGGTACTAAGCTGTTACGAATAATCTTGTCCGCACCATCTTCACCATTGAGCTGGGCAGCATAAGAATGACGGTTGAAGGCAAAGTTGATTGCTTGACGGAAGTCCTTGTTCAACATTGCTTCTTTTGTAGAAGTTTTCTGTTCTTCACTTGTTTTCGCTGTCTTATTGAAAGATTGACGGTTTACGTTAAAGGTAAAGTAGTAACTAGTTGAATCCTGTGGACTATATGTAATTTTATCCCCGTATTGTTCCAAAGTAGAAGCAAAGTTTGAGCTACTTGGGAAGAGGCGAGCTGTTGTGTAAACACCCGAAGAAAAGCTACGGATCAAGGATTCTTGGTCTGATCCATCATAGTAAGTTAATTTAACTTTCTCGATTTTAACCTTCTCTTTATCCCAATAATTTGGATTCTTTTCATATTCGATTAAAGATTTTGAAGTCAATGTCTTCAAAATATATGGACCGTTATAAAGAATACCAGCTGGACTGACCGTTCCATAATTTTTACCAGAAGCTTTGAGGAATTCTTCATTTACTGGCAACATAGTTGCTGAAGTTACTTTTGAATTCCAGAAAGTTTCAGGTGCGTTTAGAGTGTACTCAACAGTATAATCATCTACTGCCTTAACCCCAACTGTTGAGAAGTCGTTAGTCTCACCAGTCATATATTCATTCAAGCCCTTGATTGAGTTTTGAATAAGAGTGACACCGTCTGATTTGCCATCAGCTACGTGTTTCAACCCAGTAACAAAGTCATGCGCAGTTACTTCAGCGTATTCTTCACCTTCTGACGTGTACCATTTAACCCCTTTACGAAGTTTATAAGTATAAGTCAAACCGTCTTGTGAGACACTCCAATCCTCAGCGAGGGAAGGAATCAAATTCCCATATTCATCGTTTTCCAACAATCCATCAACAACGTTACCGATGATATCCGTTGTTGAAGTACGAGTTGCGATACTGTAGTCCAAAGATGATGGGTCTACTCCATAGACATAAGAGAAAGTTGTAGGCGCATCTGCTTCCTTGTCAGCTTTACCACAAGCTACAAGAAGAACTGCTGTACTCAGGACCACTCCTGCTGTTAACATCCACTTTTTCGTTTTCATAAAGATCTCCTTTAATAATTTTTAATCTACTTTTACAATCCAACCTTCTGGTGCTTCAATGTCACCAAATTGAATACCTGTCAATTCATCGTATAGTTTACGAGTCACTGGTCCAACCTCTGTCTCACTGTAGAAAACGTGGAAGTCATCACCATGTTGGATTCCTCCAATTGGTGAGATAACTGCCGCAGTACCGCAGGCACCTGCTTCTACAAATCGATCCAGACTATCAATTGGTACATCTCCCTCAACAGGCTTCAAGCCCAAACGATGCTCTGCCAAATAAAGTAATGAGTACTTGGTAATCGATGGCAAGATTGACGGACTCAGTGGGGTTACAAACTCATTATCAGCTGTAATTCCAAAGAAGTTTGCTGAACCAACTTCTTCAATCTTGGTGTGGGTTGATGGGTCTAGATAAATAACATCTGAGAAATGACGGGATTTAGCCATTTTTCCTGGCAAAAGACTAGCTGCATAATTACCACCGACCTTGGCAGCCCCTGTTCCATTTGGTGCAGCACGATCATACTCATCTTGAATCAAGAAGTTTGTTGGAACCAATCCACCCTTAAAGTAATTTCCAACTGGCATAGCAAAGATGGTAAAAATATACTCCTCAGCTGGTTTTACCCCAATGATATCTCCAACACCAATCAAGAGCGGACGAAGGTAAAGGGTTCCACCAGTTCCATAAGGGGGTACGTATTCTTCATTTGCACGAACAACGGCTTTACAAGCCTCTACAAACATTTCTGTTGGAACTTGTGGCATCAAGAGACGATCACAGGTACGTTGCAGACGTTTAGCATTTTCATCTGGACGGAAGAGTTGAATACTGCCATCCTTTGTACGATAGGCTTTCAATCCTTCAAATGCTTGCTGTCCATAGTGAAGGCTTGGAGATGATTCTGAAATATGCAAGGTTGCATCTTCTGTTAATTCTCCTTGAGACCATTGTCCATTTTTAAAATTAGCGATATAACGATAAGGTAGTTTCATATAGGAAAAACCGAGATTTTCCCAATCAATCGTAACTGTCATGACAATCTCCTTTATTCTAATCAAGCTCTGTGTTCTATTCTACACTATTCTCCTAAAAATTCAAGTATTATTTGTAATTTTCTGAAAATTTTACTTATAAAAAGAACCAGCTCATAGAACTGGTTACTTTCACAAGTGAGAATTAGTTGTTTTCAACTTTTTCATCGTATTTTGGTCTGATTGTTGTACCTGAATTAATAATGGTACGTTTTTGGACTAGAGGAAGGTCTGTACGATTGTAAACAGTACGCCATGGTTCCCAAGCAAGACCTGTTTTTTCCTGAATCTTCACGCGTAGGTTACGTACATTTCCTTTAAATTGAAGCTCCGTTTGGAAGCCAGCAGTTCTGTCTTTACCATTGTCTTCCCATTGACGCGTACGAACGCTTTCAACTCCATTCTTATCATAAGTTACTTCATCCCAGTAAACATAGTAGCGAGCAATGTAAGCTCCCTTATGATGTAAATTGAGGTAACCATTTTTATATGAAGTCACTTTAGTTTCAATGTAGTCTGTATTGCTTTGAATTGTGGCTACTTGATTATCTTTCAAGAATGCAGTCTTATAAGAAATTGGAACAGCAGGGTTTTGTGTACTGAAAGTAGCTCCTTCTTGAATCAATTTCTTCAAATCTTCTACTGTACCTGTCACAACACGTGCAGCGCCATCAGCATTTCCACCTACGATGGAAACTGTTACAGTTGTATTCTTCAAGACACGTGCCCATTCAGATTCTGGTTTAATAGGCACTCCTTTGATTACAGCATTGATTGCTGCTTTCAACTCGGTACTCTTGCTTGTTGTTTCAAACTTAACATACATTTGACGTCCGTATGACACGCTTGATACATATACAGGAGGAGTATTTTCATCAATTCCACGTGCTTTCAATTGATCAACTGTTACTCCTGAGGCAAATACATCTGATGGATTTTTTGGAGCATCAAAGTTAGCAGTATAGTAAACTTGTTTAAAATCAACTACCTCAATTTGTTTTTCACCTTTATTGACAGCTTCAAAATCAATTTTTAGATTAACTCCAACTTTTTCAAAGTCACTTCCGAATTTTGCTTTCAATTGATTCATGCTGTAAGCAGAAGTTGATTCGTACTGCATACGTGCTGGAGCAGGATTTTTCGCAGCATATTTTTCATGCCAACGGTTTAACAAGGTATTCACACCTTCCTGCATACCACTTGCAGTTGGATTAGCATCTACATAGCTATCTCCGCCTACCATTCCTGGTAAATCAACACTAATTCTACCTTTGCTACGATCTAAACTAATTTGTTGTGGTTTATTTTCTAGAAGGTCTTGATTTGCTTTAAACAATGCACCTAGGAAAATATCTCCGTTACCATTGATGGCAACATCAGCCGAACCATTAGAAAGGCTTTTCTTCACTTTTTCTACGACCACAAATTCACTTCCTTGTTGTTTTGTGCTTGTATTAGTGTAATTTTCTAATGCTTCTCCTTTTCTAGTCAAAATATTTAATTTATCATAATTTAAACCAAATAAATAGTTATTTAGCTCTGCAGTATAATCTGTTTTAGCTTCGTTTTCTGTTTTCTTATCTGCTACTACTTTTTCTTCTTTTACAGAACGATATACTTCAACTTCTGCCAAACTAAGAGGAGTTTTAGATTTATTTAATTCAATTTTTACATATCGTGCATCAACTCCTGAGAATTGAACATCAACTGTTGGTTGATTGTTTAAGCTATCTACATGTTGACGAGCCACTTCATTTCCATCTTTATCTAACAAAATAACATCAAAATTAGATAAACGATCCCCTACATTACTGTCTCCACGATTGTAAATACGAACAGTTCCCACACCTTCTTCTTTTGCTAGATCAACTTTCCACCAAGAATGATCTTGAAAATCTGTATGAGTAACTGAGCTATGGCCGTAGTCATTATCTCGATTGCCGTCAACCGCTCTAGAAGCATCTGCACCATAAGCAGTCGAACTCTGACTTGCAGACTTATGAGCAGCAATATTTTCACCAGCAACTACAGCAACGCTTGGCTCTGTTGCTTTTACTACATTTGTTTGAAATACAAGGCCAGAACCTAGCAAAAATGTTGCAATGGCAACACCACATACTCCAACGCTACGTTTACGAATAGAATAACGAAATCCTTTATCTTGTTTATTTTGAGACATAAAAAACTCCTTTTAGATTAATCAAACTACATTTCTTGAACGCGCTTTCTTGAAACGATATTAGTATAACATAAAAACAGATGTGATGCAATCGTTTTCTTAAAAAATATTATTTTTTTTATTAATCTAGCTTGAATAATTGACCACATATTAATAATTTCACAATTAAATAACAGGCGGTCTATACCAATAAAAACAAGAAAACGAACAGTCTAAAGTCCCTACCACTTGGGAATCAGCACTGTTCGTTTTTGTATATATAATCAAATTCAACTCTTAAATCTATAGCTTAAGAAATTTCTCAACAAAAACCTTTTCATTGTTTTTATCATTTCTTAGATTCAAATTCTGTATAAGCTTCCTGAAGATAAGCATCAAAAACTTCTTCATCAGAAATGCTATCTGAAATGAAGCTTCCATTGCTTGTGCGTTCCGATAGATTCAAATCTTGTAGTATTGCTTCGTAAGTCGTGCCATTATTTGATTGAACAACCAGAGTTTGTTCGCCATCTTCTACTTCTGTACTGAAGAGATCTCCTATAAAACCTTGTTCTGAGACAGCACCGGCCAAGAAGACACGATGTGGTTTGCTCTTTAATTCTCTAAGAACTTGAAGACCGCGATTGGCACGACTGGTTACAGGAATTTCCTCGATTGAAACACGCTTAAGACTTCCACGATGCGTCAAAAGATAGAAGGATGAAGTGTTGCAGATAAAGGCTGCTTGTATCACATCATCTGCTTTCAAATTCATGGCTTTGACACCTGCAGCCTTGGCACCGACAACGGGAACCTCTTCGATATTGAAACGAAGGGCATAACCATTTTGACTAATCAAGAGAACATCATCCAGTTTGATTGGTGCTACTGCCACAATCTGGTCTGTCTCGTCTTTGAGCTTAGCATATTTGACAGACTTAGAGCGATAGGTTCTCCATGGAGAGAATTCTTTGCGTTCGACACGTTTGATTTGACCAAGGCGAGTCGCTGCAAAGTAAGTTGTCGCATCATCAAACTGATCCACAACTTCTACATAGAGCACTTCTTCATTGATTTCAAAGTTTGTAATAGACTGGCTTAGATGTTCTCCGATATCCTTCCAACGAATATCTGCCAACTCGTGGACTGGTCTATAGATGACATTTCCAAGTGTTGTAAAGATTAAGAGGTGCTGAGTAGTTTTGACAGATTGAACGAATAGCAATCGGTCGTCGTCCCGTTTACCAATTTCTTCAAGTGTTGAAGCTGCAAAGGAACGAGGGCTAGTACGTTTGATATAGCCAGCCTTCGTCACGCTGACGTATGTATCTTCTTCAGCGATAAGACTAGCTGTATCAATCTCAATCACTTTTGCTGTATCTTCTAAAGTACTCAAACGTGGAGTCGCAAATTTCTTCTTGACTTCACGGAGTTCTTTCTTCATGAGATTGTACATGGTTCGTTCGTCACCGATGATAGCCGCCAGCATAGCAATCTTTTCACGTAGTTCAGCTTCTTCTTCTTGCAAGACAACCACGTCTGTATTGGTCAAACGATAAAGTTGCAAGGTAACGATGGCTTCAGCCTGCTCTTCAGTAAAAGCATAGCTGATTTTAAGATTTTCCTTAGCATCAGCCTTGTTCTCAGAAGCACGGATAAGGGCAATGACTTCGTCCAAAATCGAAATCACGCGAATCAAACCTTCGACGATATGAAGACGTTTTTCAGCCTTTTCCTTATCAAAGCTGGAACGTGCCAAAATCACTTCACGACGGTGGGCAATGTAGCTAGACAGGATTGGAACAATCCCAACCTGACGAGGGGTGAAATTGTCAATTGCAACCATGTTGAAGTTGTAGTTGATTTGTAAGTCAGTATACTTGAAAAGGTAGTTGAGAACAAGCTCAGTGTTTGCATCTTTCTTAAGTTCGATAGCAATACGAAGACCATCACGGTCAGACTCGTCACGAACTTCAGCGATACCTGCCACCTTGTTATTGACACGAACTTCATCGATTTTCTTGACTAAGTTAGCCTTATTAATCTCATAGGGAATCTCAGTGATAACGATTTGCTCCTTACCACCTTTCAGTTTCTCGATTTCAGTCTTGGAACGAACGACCACGCGCCCTTTACCAGTTTCATAGGCCTTTTTAATCTCGTCACGACCTTGGATGATCGCTCCTGTTGGAAAGTCTGGCCCAGGCAAGAATTCCATCAACTTATCGACCTTGGCAGTTGGGTGATCAATCATGTAGACTGTCGCATCGATAACTTCGGCCAAATTATGTGGTGGAATATCAGTGGCGTAACCAGCTGAAATCCCAGTTGAACCATTGACTAAGAGGTTTGGAAAGGCTGCTGGTAAGACAGTTGGTTCCTTCTCGGTATCATCAAAGTTCCAAGCAAAGGGAACTGTCTTTTTCTCGATATCTTGAAGGAGATAGCCTGCAATCTCAGACAAACGAGCCTCTGTATAACGCATAGCCGCAGGCGGATCTCCGTCCATAGAACCATTGTTACCATGCATTTCAACTAGAATCTCACGGTTCTTCCAGTCCTGAGACATACGAACCATGGCATCATATATAGAAGAGTCCCCGTGTGGGTGGAAATTCCCCATGATATTTCCGACAGACTTAGCCGACTTACGGTAGCTCTTGTCAAAGGTATTGCCATCCTTATTCATCGAATAAAGAATACGGCGTTGAACCGGCTTCAATCCATCCCGAATGTCTGGCAAAGCCCGGTCTTGAATGATGTACTTGGAGTAGCGACCAAAGCGCTCTCCCATGATGTCCTCCAAGGACATGTTTTGGATATTACTCATATAGGATACAAAGCCCGTAAAATGCAAAGTGAAAATAGGAAATTCTTGCAGTGAGCGATGCTCACAAGAGAATTTATCTTTTTCACACAGTATTTAGGGCGTGTTCAACTCCTTTCAAAAAAAGTAGAGTAGGTTTTATAGAAAAGGATTTCAGTTACTTTATATAACTAAACTATCCTTTCAGTAGTTTAAAGTTTTGAATTGTGTTCTTTATTTTCTAAGTGTTTTGGAAGTCTTTCTTTAGCATACTCAATCATCTTTTCAGCTACTTCCTTATCATAATCAAAGCCCATCTTTTGAGCAAGACTTTGACTTTCTTGATGGAAAAGTTGCATCGTAGCAAATAAAGTCTGAGGGATTTTGTCTATACTTGAAAAATCAAGGAGAGCAGAGAATTCCTTCTCTTTCTCTGTAGGTAAATACTGGAAAAGATACTTGTAGTTCTTACCAATGTCGACTGTTCCTCTATCACTTGCAACCTGCCAAGCCAAGAGCTTCAAGAGTTCTTGCTGACAAATACCGTAGAGATGGTCAGTCGCATATATGACTTGCTTACGGCATATCCCTTTGACCACGTAAGCGGACACCCACCAAAATTCATTGCAAGATTTGTCAAAGTCAGTCGCGCTGGCTGGTGCCGTCCAATAGCGCTTAGGCGTCGGTGCATAAAGGGCAAAGAGCCCCTGCGGGTCATTCAGCACCGTGAAATCTGCTTCACTATCCACCCACTCTTTGATGTGCTCTTTGGGGCAGAGGGTCAAATCGATCCGATTGCCATCTTCAAAGAGCATGAGATAGAGCCGGCGATGGTCAAGTACGTTATGCTGCTCGATGATGCGCTTGCCAAACTGGTCCAACCAAGAAAGGTCATTCGTCAGATTATCTAAATCGTCCACGACATAGACAACATCATAGTCTTGAAATTCATCTGTTTGAACCTTTTGGTTTGTACGCGAACCAGATAGAGCCACAGCTTCGACTTTTAAAGTTTCAGCTGTTTGCAAAATCACATCAAACATTTCGGGTTCAGTTCTCATGTGTTCCCCCCTCTTTTTCTATTAGGTAACAGATTTATTATATCGAACAGTTTCTTAAGATTTAAAAAGTTAAAAAACTATACAAGCTCTATAAAACTAAATTATCTAAAGATTTTCAATTATATACAAAAACAAGTAATTCTTCCCTTGCTACCTTAAGTGTTGGGAAATCATTCTCTATAAAATATCTACATTGAACATCATCAAAGCTTGTAGAAAAATACTTTGATAAAGAGTTTATAGCTCTTAATAGTTTGTTAAAATAAGCTAGAGCAAACGGCGGAACTTCTTCAGTATTCAGATAATTAATTTCTGATTCAATTAAATCCTCAATTGCTGCGAATATTTCACCTATTTCATCTTCAATATTAGAAGATAAATTCTTTTTAGAATTAAAATCATTAATAGAATTCAAAAGTTTGTTATATTCCCATTCAAAATCATCTAGTGCTCTATAGAATATTGGGAAATCACTTTGTAATTTTAATAGATTTGACTTCCTTGATTGTCGAGCCATTTCTTTAAGTTCTCTTAAACTCTCTTCAACCTTTTTTTGAGTTTCAAATAGTTGCTTTTGTTGACTTGTCAGTTCTACTATATTTTTCGCGATTGAAGATTGAATAATTTCTAGTTTTCGTTGTCGTTCATCAATTTCTTTAGTATCTTTTTTTGAAATCCAAGTTGCGTAAATTATAGGTATTAGAATTGAAAAACCACCTATACCTATTTGAATCCAATTGGAAATCCAATCAGTTGAATCAATCGCTTTAATCAATTCCTCAAACATTTCAACATTCATTTTATAGTCCTTGTTAGTTCCGTGATTAAATTTGTTATCAGTGAGCAAATACAAGATTCATAAAGAATTTTATTTAATACGTAAACACTATTATATTTACCTCGTTGATTTATAAAGTTTATAATCATCGTAGTTTTTTAAATCATTTAAGGATTTAAATTCATTTTTTATAATAACTTCTAAAAACTTCTCTGTACTTAATAATTTTTCCCTATACTTTTCTCCACCACAATAATAACATTTCTTTAATTCTTGATAATCTGGAAATTTAAGAAGTAATTGTTCTTGAAAGATAGTTTGTGCTTTTTCATACATTCTTGAAAGTAGATACGAATAAGAAGCTTCAAAAAAAGCAGTCTGAATAACTAATATTAGACAAAGAATACCAATTAGCCTAACTTTTTCTATATCAATACCGATTATAAATGTTACTATCGCAAGAATACTCAAAAGTAAACGATTTTCTATCCCCATAAGTTCTAGTTCAAAAACATCTTGAGTCTTTAAAACAAAATAAAGAGATAAGCATGAACTAGCTAACATTAAAGTAAAAATTAGCCAAAATAGCCATATATCACTACCAAAAGTTGTTTGTAACTCATATTCCTTAAATAAATTTTCGAAAAAATTTAATATTCTATTGGGATTATTAGCATTTGAGATTATTCTAATTATTATATCTCCCAAAATAAATACATTTATAAATGTTAAAATCGAAAACAAAATTTTTCGGAAATATCTATTAAGTGACAACAAAAATACTATAAAAGAATTGTAAGCATAAGACAATGACAATGATAATATGAAAATAGAACAAAATCCACTAAATAAATTATTAGATGAATCCAGAGACATAATCATGAAAAATAAAACCAACATTATAACTGTCGCCACAATAGCTCTTACAAAATAATTATTCTGTTTAGTTTTAGAGCTAACATTTTTTATGATGTAATCTTTATTTCTTAGAACTTTCAAAGCGTCGAATCTTTCTTGAGCTTTCTTCTTTTGATTTTTATCATAGTCTAAATATAAAGTATTGCATTTTTTTGTGAAACTGTTTAATAAGTCTAATAGTTTTTTTATAATCAACATCTAAAACATCATCTCCCCACTCTCTTCCAGCGTAAATTTGACATTGTCTTCGATCCACTTACGGCGTGGTTCGACCTTATCACCCATGAGGACATTGACACGACGTTCTGCGCGTGCTAGGTCTTCAATCGTAACACGGATGAGGGTGCGGGTTTCTGGATTCATGGTTGTTTCCCAGAGCTGGTCCGCATTCATTTCACCAAGACCCTTGTAGCGTTGAAGGGTAGCACCTTTACCGAACTGCTTGCGAAGTTCTTCCAGTTCTCCGTCTGTCCAAGCATAAGCCACTTCTTCTTTCTTGCCTTTACCTTTGGACATCTTGTAAAGAGGAGGAAGGGCGATATAGACATGTCCTGCCTCGACTAAAGGACGCATGTAGCGATAAAAGAAGGTTAAGAGAAGGGTTTGAATGTGGGCACCATCGGTGTCCGCATCGGTCATGATAATGATCTTGTCATAGTTGGCATCTTCAAGGGAGAAATCTGCCCCAACACCAGCACCGATGGTATAAATCATGGTGTTGATTTCTTCGTTTTTGAGGATATCTGCCATCTTGGCCTTGGCTGTATTGATGACCTTACCACGAAGAGGCAAAATAGCCTGAAACTTGCGGTCACGACCTTGTTTGGCAGATCCACCGGCAGAGTCCCCCTCGACCAGATAGAGTTCGTTCTTAGCTGGATTTTTAGACTGGGCTGGCGTTAATTTACCAGAAAGCAAGCCCTTATCTTTTTTATTTTTCTTACCATTTCGGCTCTCATCACGCGCCTTACGAGCCGCTTCACGGGCATCACGAGCCTTGATAGCTTTACGAATCAGATTAGAAGCCAACTCCCCATTTTCCATAAGGAAGAAGGTTAACTTATCAGCCACAATCCCATCTACAACTGGACGAGCTAGTGGACTTCCTAGTTTGTCCTTAGTCTGTCCCTCAAACTGGAGGTGTTCTTCAGGAACTAGGATAGAAAGGACGGCAGCAAGTCCCTCACGATAGTCGGATCCTTCAAGATTCTTATCTTTTTCCTTGAGAAGACCTGTCTTACGTGCATAGTCATTCATAACCTTGGTAATGGCTGACTTGAGTCCTGTCTCATGCGTTCCACCGTCTTTGGTACGGACGTTATTGACAAAGGATAAAATGTTATCTGAAAATCCATCATTATATTGGAGAGCTACTTCTACTTGGAAACCATTATCTTCGCCTTCAAAGTAAAGGACTGGCGTCAAGGTTTCCTTGTCTTCATTCAGATAGGAAACAAAGTCCTGCACCCCATTTTCATAGTGAAACTCGATTGCTTCTTCTGTTCGTTTGTCAGTTAGAGACAAGGTCACATTTTTCAAGAGAAAGGCTGACTCATTGAGACGCTCTGAAATAGTATTGTACTTAAAGTCTGTCGTAGAAAAGATGCTTGCATCTGGCATGAAGGTCACTTTGGTACCTGTCTTAGACTTAGGTGCAGTCCCAACCTTTTCTAGAGTGGTAACTGGCTTGCCTCCATTTTCAAAACGTTGTCTATAAACTGCTCCATCACGAGTAATTTCTACCTCTAACCAACTAGAGAGGGCATTAACGACAGAAGAACCAACCCCGTGGAGACCACCTGATGTCTTATAACCACCCTGACCGAATTTCCCTCCGGCGTGAAGGATGGTAAAGATAACCTCAACCGTTGGAATTCCCATAGCGTGCATCCCAGTCGGCATTCCACGTCCGTGGTCTTGAACCGTTAAACTTCCGTCTTTATTAATGGTCACATCAATACGATCACCAAATCCAGATAGGGCTTCATCGACCGCATTATCGACGATTTCCCAGACTAGGTGATGGAGACCAGCACCGTCGGTTGATCCGATATACATCCCCGGACGTTTACGGACCGCATCCAACCCTTCTAGCACCTGAATGGCGTCGTCATTATAATTGTTAATATTGATTTCCTTTTTTGACACAAGGAACCTCCTATTCGTTCATCTTTACTATTTTACAGGTTTTCTAGGGATTTTGCAAAGTTTTTCTAGTTAAAAAGCCTATTCCCAAGTCTTTTTTAGCAAAAACATCACCTAGTTATACCAAAAAAGAAACCAAGACAAAATCTTAGTTTTCTTTTCCTTTAACTTGACTTGTTGCTATATCTTCACCAAACCATTTTTGGCTAATTTCTTGGAATTTTCCATCTTGATAGAGTTCCACAAAAGCTTGATTCAAATTCGCTAACAAGGCCTTATCAGCTGGTCTCACTCCAACTGCAAAAGACTCACTCTCAAAACCAGCTGGGAAAATCTCATACTGGTCTATAATCCCTTCCGTTTTAAGATAATAATTAGCGTAAACACGGTCAATTAAAAGAGCATCAATTCGATCATTTTGCAAGTCAATCAAGGCTTCATTAAAACTCTGATATTGGTTGGCTTTTTGATCTTTTACAATATTTTTTAATAGTTCCGGTTGGGCTTCGAAATCTATATAACCAGAGGAACCTGCTTGGGCTCCCAAAATCTTATTTTTCATATCCGAAACCGACTGGATATTTTGCGATTTTTTTGAGACGAGAACCTGCTGATTCTCCATATAAGGAATGGTAAAAGCTACCTTCTCACGGCGTTCATCTGTTGCGGAATAGCCGTTCCAAATTGCATCAATAGTGCCGTTTTGAAGTTCTGTTTCCTTCATATCCCAATCAATGGGTTGAAACTGTACCTTGAACCCCAGTTTCTCAGAAACAGCCTGGGCTAAGTCAATATCAAATCCGACATATTGGCCATTCTTTTCTTCAAACCCCATAGGAACAAAGGTATTGTCAAATCCAATAGTAATGCTTCCTTGTTGTTGGTATTTGTCCCAATTATCGACTTTGGGATCACTAGCTTTTTGCGTGCATCCTACTAGGAAAAAAGCAAGAAAGAATACCAAAACAAGTGTGATTTTCTTTCGATTCATAGATACCTCCTACTTAGGCTCTACTTTGAGAATCTGGTCAGCAATATTCTCTGCAAACTGGAGATCGTGAGTCACGACAATCTGAGTCATGCCTAATTCTCGATTTTGTAGGATCAGTTTTTCAACCTCGAGACGCAACTCTGGGTCAAGGGCTGAAGTTGGTTCGTCATAACCAATCACTTCTGGATCAATCATCATAGCGCGTGCTAAGGCTACACGTTGTTTTTGACCACCAGACAAGGAATAAGGATAAGCATCTGCATGAGCTTCGAGTCCTAGACGAGTGAGTAAGTCGACTGCCTTCTTCTTGGCATCTGCTTCAGACATCCCCATAGTCTTGATAGGTGATAAAATCAAGTTCTCCATAACGGATAAGTGAGGAAAAAGCTGAAAATCTTGAAAAACAAAACCTAATAAGTGACGCTTTTCAAGTTCATCCAAAGGTAAGGATTCTCCATTATAAAAAATCTCACCTGAATCAATGGTTTCAAGTCCAGCTAACATTCTAAGCAAGGTTGTCTTCCCACCACCAGAAGGGCCAACAATGGCCAAAATTTGCTTTTCAGGAATTGTTAAACTGAAATTGGATAAAATTTCTTTTTTTCCAAATTTTTTGCTGATATTTTTTAACTCTAACATGGATAACCTCCTATCTATAGTAGCTAAACTTTTTCTCAAGTTTCTTAGCTAGGATTGTAACGATACCAATCATAAGCAGATAGATAGCTCCTGCTAGAAACATTGGAATCAAGCTCGCATCACGATTGGCTGCAGTACGACTAGCTAGGATTAAATCTGAAATACCGAGAGCATAAACCAGAGAAGTATCCTTAACCAAACTCATAATTTCATTAAATACACTTGGTAAAACGATTTTAGTAACTTGAGGCAAAATGATGTATCGAACCGTATCAAGAGGACTAAATTTCAATACCTTGGCGGCCTCGTATTGTCCCTGAGGAATGGTTGCAATTCCTCCACGGAATATTTCTGCAAAGTAGGCCGCATAATTAAGCGTAAAAGCAATAATAGCTGCTGGCACCCGATCTAGTCGAATCCCGATACTTGGCAAAACATAATAGATAAAGATTAACTGCAAGAGCAATGGTGTACCACGCATTATCCAGATGTAAATGTCAATTATATAATGGAGGGGTTTCCAATGAACCTGTAAACAAAAGGCAATGATGATACCTAGAGGGATTGAAAAGAGCAAGACCAGTGCAAAGACCTGTAAAGTCATTGTCGCACCGCTCAATAAACTTGGTAATATCTCGAATAAATAAGACATAATCCACCTCCTAAAAATAATTGTTCCTATTATAGCATAAATAAACATAAACACAAGATATTTCTGAAATTTTCATGAATTTTAAATCATTCGCTATCAGATTCTGTAGAAAAATCACTATTTTTATCGAAAATTTTAGTTCTAAGACAAATACTTCAGATGTCACAAAATGAGAATAGATTCCTTCCGTTTCTCGTCAATTTCATGGTATAATAGATGCATGATGACAATAGTATTATTAATTTTAGCCTATCTGCTGGGGTCAATCCCTTCAGGACTTTGGATTGGACTAGCCTTCTTTAAGATAAATTTACGTGAACATGGTTCTGGCAATACTGGAACAACCAATACCTTCCGTATTTTAGGTAAAAAAGCGGGTATGGCAACCTTCGTGATTGACTTTTTCAAAGGAACCATCGCAACCCTGCTTCCCCTTATCTTCCATGTACAAGGAATCTCTCCTCTTATTTTTGGTCTCTTAGCCGTAATCGGACATACTTTCCCAATTTTTGCAGGATTTAAGGGGGGTAAGGCTGTCGCAACCAGTGCTGGAGTTATTTTCGGATTTGCTCCCCTTTTTTGCCTCTATCTAGCAGTTGTCTTCTTTGGAACTCTATATCTAGGAAGCATGATTTCTCTCTCTAGTGTTACTGCTGCCCTTGCTGCTGTTTTGGGAGCTCTAGTTTTTCCACTCTTCGGCTTTATCTTAAGTAATTACGATCTCCTCTTCACTCTTATTATCATAGCACTCGCGGGAATTGTAATCATACGTCATAAGGATAATATCAATCGTATTCAAAACAAAACTGAAAACCTAGTTCCTTGGGGGCTAAATCTTACCCATCAAAACCCTAAAAAATAGAGAAGATGATGGAACAAAAAATTGAAGTTTTCGCCAGAGTTTCATTTCAAATACTAAAAAACGAGGTCGGGATTTTTCCCAGCCTCGTTTGTGTTTATTTAGACTTGATATAGTTGATACCATCTGCCTTCGGTGCAACAGCTTTTCCAAAGAAGGCTGCTAGGACGACGATGGTCAAGAGATATGGTGCAATCTGCAAGTAAACAGTTGGAACTCCTTGTAAGAAAGGAAGTTGTGAACCAATAACTGCCAAACTCTGTGATAGTCCGAAGAAGAGACTTGAAAGCATAGCTCCGACAGGATTCCACTTCCCGAAAATCATAGCAGCAAGAGCAATAAATCCTGGTCCAACGATGGTCGTAACTGAGAAGTTAACAGAAATTGACTGAGCGTAGATTGCTCCACCGATTCCTCCAAGGAAACCTGAAATCACAACACCCAAATATCTCATCTTGTAGACATTGATTCCCAATGTATCAGCTGCTTGTGGATGTTCACCAACTGAACGAAGGCGAAGTCCAAAGCGTGTTTTGAAAAGGATAAACCATGCTAAGAATGAGAAAGCAATTGCAAGGTAACCAAGTAAACTTGTTGACTTGAAGAAGATATCTCCGATAACTGGGATATTAGCCAAAAGAGGGAAATCAAAACGTCCAAAAGTTTGCGTTAAGTTATCCGTTTGTCCCTTGTTATAAAGCACTTTGACTAAGAAAACAGCCAAGGCTGGCGCCATCAAGTTAAGTACGGTACCACTGACAACATGGTCAGCACGGAAATGAACTGTAGCCACTGCGTGAATGAGAGAGAAGATAGCTCCAACTAATCCACCAACTAGCAAAGCCAACCAAGGAGTTAATGCTCCCAAATCTTGTGCAAATTCAAGGTTAAACACAACTCCAGAAAAGGCACCCATAACCATGATTCCTTCAAGTCCAACGTTAACAACTCCACCACGTTCAGAGAAAACGCCTCCGATACTTGTGAAAATAAGTGGTGCTGAATAAATCAACATTGAAGAAACCATAAGGGTTAACATTGTTGTAATCGACATCCTTATTTACCTCCTTTAAGTTGTTTTCTTGGTTTGACAAATCGTTCGATGATGTAGTGAACGCTGACAAAGAAGATAATTGAGGCTGTAACGATACTTACAAGCTCTGATGGTACTTGTGCTGCATTCATACCAGGGGCTCCAACTTGAAGCACTCCGAACAAGAAGGCTGCAAAGAGAATTCCAATCGGTGAGTTTGCAGCAAGTAGACTTACCGCCATACCATTAAATCCGATTGCCAATGATGAACCTTGAACATAAACGTTTTGGAAGGTACCAAGTCCTTCTACTGCGCCACCAAGTCCTGCAAGGGCACCAGAAATAATCATTGATAGAATAATGGTGCGTTTCGCTGAAATCCCTGCGTATTCAGAAGCATTTGGATTGAGACCAACTGCACGGATTTCAAAACCGAGAGTTGTCTTCTTAAGCAAGAACCAGATAACTGCAACTGCAATGATGGCAAAGAAAATCCCAATATTCATACGAGAGTTTCCTGTTAACTCGGCAAGCCAAGGTGTTTGATAAGTTGCGTTTGCACTTACTCGGATTGATGAGTCTGTACTTTGCATGATATCTTTAGGGAAAGAGTGGATAAAGGCATTACTTGTATAGAGAACAATGTAGTTCATCATGATGGTTACGATAACTTCAGATGTTCCAAGATAGGCTCTTAAAATACCAGGAATGGCGCCAACAATTCCTCCAGCAACCAGTGCAATGACAACTGTCGCAAGAATCAACAATGGACGTGGCAAATCTGGATTCGAAAGAGCGAACCAGCCACTCATAACCCAACCAGCGAGTGCTTGTCCTGGAAGACCAACGTTAAAGAAGCCTGCACGACTCGCAACTGCAAATCCAAGAGCAATCAAGACTAATGGCCCCATGGCACGGAAAATTTCACCGATCCCACGAACACTACCGAAGGCTGTGTAGAACAACTCTTCATAACCCCAAATAGCATCGTAGCCAAAAATCCACATGACGATGGCTCCAAGCAAGATTCCAAGGATAACAGAAATCAAGGGAACCGAAATTTGTTGTAATTTTTTAGACATCACTCTTCTCCTTTTTCCAATTCACCACCAGCCATCAAGACACCAAGTTCTTGCTTGTTGGTTGTTTCTGGTGTTACGATCCCTTGAATCTTACCATCATGAATAACAGCGATTCTATCTGAGACATTTAGAATCTCGTCTAGTTCAAAGCTGACTACAAGGACAGCTTTCCCATTATCACGTTCTTGAATCAAGCGTTTGTGAATGTACTCAATGGCACCGACGTCCAAACCACGAGTTGGTTGGCTGACGATGAGGAGATCCGGATTTCGATCAATCTCACGAGCGATAATTGCTTTTTGTTGATTTCCTCCAGAAAGGGCTGAAGCTGGAACAATCTCGCTAGCAGCGCGAACATCAAACTCTTGCATCAATTTTTTTGCATAGTCAATGATATTCGTATAATTTAAAATTCCCTTTTTGCTAAGAGGTTCTTTATAGTAGGTTTGAAGAGCGATATTTTCAGAAATCAGCATTTCCAAGACCAAACCATCACGGTGACGGTCTTCTGGAACGTGACCAACGCTCAGTTCGGTAATTTGACGTGGATGCAATCCTACAATGGACTGGCCTTTCAATTCCACACTACCAGATTCAATCTTACGAAGTCCTGTGATAGCTTGAATCAATTCAGACTGACCATTCCCATCAATACCGGCAATTCCGACAATCTCACCAGCTCGAACATCGAGTGAGAGATTTTTAACAGCAGGAACGCCACGGTTTTCATTAACAACCAAGTCTTTAATGGACAGTACAACTTCTTTTGGTTGAGGTGCCTGCTTCATAGTTTTGAAGGAAACTGAACGCCCTACCATCATTTCTGCTAAGTCAGCGTTAGTCGCACCAGCAATCTCAACTGTTTCGATAGATTTACCACGACGGATAACTGTAACACGATCAGATACTGCGCGAATCTCATCCAACTTATGGGTAATCAAGATGATTGATTTACCTTCTTTGACCAGATTCTTCATGATGGCCATCAACTCATCGATTTCTGATGGCGTCAAAACGGCAGTTGGTTCGTCAAAGATAAGAATATCGGCACCACGATAAAGTGTCTTTAGGATTTCAACACGTTGTTGAGCACCAACAGAGATATCTGCTACTTTGGCTGAAGGATCCACAGCAAGACCATAACGCTCCGATAGTTCGTTAATTTCTCGAGTTGCTCGAGCAATATCTAGGACACCATTTTTGGTCAATTCACTTCCCAAAATGATATTTTCAGCAACTGTGAAAGCTTCAACCAACATAAAGTGCTGGTGAACCATCCCAATTCCTAAGCTAGCTGCTTTTGATGGCGAGTCTAATTTTACAACTTGACCGTTGACCACAATTTCACCACTAGTTGGTTCTAGAAGCCCTGCTAGCATGTTCATAAGAGTGGACTTCCCAGCTCCATTTTCTCCTAAAAGTGCATGAATTTCACCTTTACGAAGTTCAAGGTTAATCTTGTCGTTAGCGACAAATTCACCGAAAACTTTGGTAATTTCACGCATCTCAATGACATTTTCGTGTGCCATGTGCTCTTCCTTTCAGAGTTTTATTTTATTTCAATAAAACCTGCTAAAGAGATTTAGCAAGCTCTATTGAGACAAAACAATTTGTCTCAATTCTTAAAGAAGCGGCCACAGGCCGCTCCCCTAAGAAATGACTTTTATCTATTATTTTTCAGGAACTTTGATGCTGCCATCTAGGATTTTAGCTTTTGCATCTTCAACAGCTTTTTTACCTTCTTCAGAAAGGTTAGTTGTTACTAGATCAACCCCTTTATCCTTCAATGAGTAAACGATCACTTGACCACCAGGGAATTCACCTTTTTCTGCTTTATTTGCAAGGTCTTGAACTGTTGTTCCAACTTGTTTCAAAGTAGAAGCAAGTACGAAGTTTGATTCTTTACCATCTTTAGAAGTGTATTTACCTTCTTCTGCTTGGTCACGGTCTACACCAAGAACCCAAACTTTTTCGCTTTCATTTTTGCTTTCATTCAAAGATTTAGCTTCTGAGAAAACACCTGCACCAGTACCACCAGCTACTTGGTAAACTACGTCAGCACCAGCTGCGTATTGAGCTGCAGCGATTGTTTTACCTTTAGCAGCATCACCAAATGAGCCAGCATAGTCTACTTGTACTTTGATTGATGAATCGACAGAGGCAACACCTGCTTTGAAACCAGCTTCAAAACGTGAGATAACTTCAGATTCCATACCACCTACAAAACCAACTTGTTTTGTTTTAGTAGTTTTAGCTGCTGCGACACCTGCAAGGTAAGCTGCTTCATTATCAGCAAAAGTAGCACTTGCAACGTTCTTTTGATCTTTAATTACATCGTCAATCAAAACATAGTTTTTATCTGTATGTTCATTGGCAGCATCAGCAACTGCATTTTTAAGTGCAAAACCAATACCGAAGATCAAGTTGTAGCTTCCAGCTGCTTGGTTCAAGTTGTTAGCGTAGTCAGCTTCACTTGTTGATTGGAAGTAAGTGTAACCATTGTCTTTTGAAAGGTTGTGTTCTTTACCCCAAGCTTGAAGACCTTCCCAAGCTGATTGGTTAAATGATTTATCATCAACACCACCAGTATCTGTAACGATAGCTGCTTTAGTCTTCACATCAGAAGAAGATGCCGCGTTACGAGAAGAGCGATTACCACATGCAGCAAGTCCAAATGCTGCTACTGCAACTAGACCAAGGCCTAGCCATTGTTTCTTGTTCATTACTGAACCTCCTAAATAAGATGCGCAACGAAGTTGCAAGTATGGATTGATTGGTCACAAGGACCCTTGCCACTCAGAGAGTGACACAGACTATTGCAAGTCTGTAAAAGAATATGGAAGTAATTCCCCGACCGTCATCTCGACCGTCGATTTATCTTTGGCAACTAAAGTCACCTTTAGATCTGGTTTAAAAAATTCGACCATAACTTGGCGACAAGCTCCGCAAGGAGAAATAGGTTTCTCAGTTTGACCATAGACAATCAATTCTGAAAACTCACGTTGTCCTTCAGAGACAGCTTTAAAAATGGCTGTTCTCTCACCACAGTTGGTCAAGGGGTAGCTAGCATTTTCAATATTGCATCCTGTATAAACACTGCCGTCCTTGGCAACCAAAACGGCACCAATCGGAAAATGTGAATAAGGAACATAGGCGTTTTTACTAGTCTCAATCGCTAAGTCAATCAACTCAGTAGTCGCCATCTGCTAACTCTCCTTTTAAGATTGCTACACCAGCAGATGTTCCGATACGAGTAGCTCCAGCTTCAACAAAGGCTACAGCATCGGCATAAGAACGAGCTCCACCAGCAGCCTTTACACCCATATTAGGTCCAACTGTCTGGCGCATTAATTTAACATCCGGTAGGGTTGCACCACCTGTTGAGAAACCAGTAGAAGTCTTGACAAAGTCTGCTCCTGCTTTCTGGGCTAGTTGGCAAGCCAAAACTTTTTCCTCATCAGTTAACAAACAAGCCTCGATAATAACCTTAACGAGTTTGTCTCCGCTTACTTCAACAACTGCTCGAATATCTGACTCAACTAATGCAGCATTTCCTGATTTGAGTGCACCAACATTGATAACCATATCAATTTCGTCAGCACCATTTTGGATGGCTTCTTTGGTTTCATAGGCTTTGACAGCTGAAGTTGTAGCTCCAAGAGGAAAACCTACAACTGTGCAAACCTTGACATCAGTATCTACGAGTGCAGTTTTTGCATGCGAAACCCAGCAAGGATTGACACAAACACTGGCAAAATCATAGTCTTTAGCTTCAGATAACAAACGATTAATTTGTTCTTCTGTTGCATCTTGCTTTAAAAGCGTATGATCAATGTATTTATTTAGTTTCATTTCGTTTTTTCCTTAAATTAGGAGATGATTTCAATGATTTCACGCGTTTTGATCGCTTCATCACTTATCTTAATTTTAACATAATTTTGGAAATCTGTAACTAGTTCCGGAGAAATTTTCCCATTTGTATATACTTTTGCGACAATTTCACCCTGTTTGACCGAATCTCCCACTTTCTTCTCAAAAACGATACCTGTCTCATAGTCAAGAGCATCTGTTTTAACGGCACGACCAGCACCCAATCTCATGGCAAAAAGACCAAACTCCATGGCTGGAAGTTCTGCGATAAGTCCGTCTTCTTGAGCAGGAATGTCAACTACATGGTCAACTTTTACTGGACGATAGAGGTCTGCTAGGTCTCCACCCTGAGCTAGAATCATCTCTTCAAATTTCTTGAGAGCCTTACCGTTTTCAAGATGTTGCCTTACTTCCTCGATAGTTTTTTCAACATTTGCTAAAGATAGCATAATCTGGGCTAGCTCGCAGATAAAGTGGCTAATATCTTGACGTCCTTTACCTTGAAGAATTTCCAGTGCTTCTAGGATTTCTAAACGGTTACCAATGGCGCGTCCCAAAGGTTGACTCATATCTGTAATAACTGCTACTGTCTTACGACCTACAGCCTTACCAAGGTTTACCATGGTTTGAGCAAGTTGGCGTGCCTCGTCAACTGTTTTCATAAATGCGCCTTCACCGACTGTTACATCAAGTAAGATAGCATCAGCTCCAGCAGCAATTTTTTTACTCATGACCGAACTAGCAATCAAAGGAATAGTATCAACTGTTGCCGTCACATCACGAAGGGCATAGAGAAGCTTATCAGCCTTAACTAGTTGATCAGACTGACCAATAACTGAGACCCCAATTTCTTGAACTTGTTTGATAAATTCATCCTGACTTCGTTCAATCTGAAAACCTTTGATGGATTCTAATTTATCGATAGTACCACCAGTGTGGCCTAAGCCCCTACCGCTCATCTTAGCCACTGGGACATCAAAACTGGCTACCAAGGGTGCTAGGATTAAAGTTACCTTGTCACCAACACCGCCCGTAGAGTGTTTATCAACCTTGACACCATCTATAGCTGACAAATCAAACTCCTGACCTGTCTTAACCATATTCATGGTTAAATCAGAAATTTCTCTCGTGGTCATTCCTTGGAAGTAAACTGCCATGGCAAAAGCCGACATTTGGTAGTCAGGAACAGTTCCTGCCACATAGCCTTCAATCAACCATTGGATTTCGTTCGAACTAAGTTCTTGCCCGTCTCTTTTTTTCTGGATTAGATCTACTGCTCTCATTCTTTCACACTTCTAAGGATATAATATCCCTTATCTTTTTTTACAATCTCGCAATTGCCAAATACATCTTCCATCTTACTTTTGGCACTAGGAGCTCCTTGTTTCTTTTGGATGACAATAGTCAAATCTCCACCGTCTACTAAAAAGTCTATACTTTTTTCGATGATTTCGTGAACTACTTGCTTGCCTGCACGTATGGGCGGATTCGAAATGACATGGTTAAATTGTCCTTCTACCTGCTCATAAATATTAGACTGGAAAATAGTCGCTTGAACCTTGTTTTTTATTGCATTTTGCTGGGCTAAATCCAGGGCACGGTTATTGATATCCACCATAGTCGCCTGGGCATCATAAGCCTTAACCAAAGACAAGCCTATTGGACCGTAGCCACAACCAACATCAAGAATTTTTTCACCTTTTTGAACATCAAGACATCTTAACAACAACTGACTTCCGAAATCAACCATTTTTTTACTAAAGACACCTGCATCCGTCAAAAAGGTCATCTTTTGCCCAAGGAGCTCAACTCTAAGTTCATGAACATCATGGGCTGCATCTGGATTTTCTGCATAATACATTTTACTCATAGTTCTATTTTACCATAAAAATAAGTTATTTGTAAATCGTTTTCAAAGGTATCAAGCCCTTAAATCATGTTGGTAATTTCTCAAAGTAACTTCCACTTTCCTGACCAAAGTGGAAATTAGTCTAAAACGGATTTTTATGGTGGAATTAAGTGTGAGACGTTTGTGGTAGAAATGAGGCCTACTATGATCAAACATAAACACCTTACCCTTTCAGACCGTAATGATATCCAATTAGGTTTAGAGCGCGGTGAAACCTTCAAAGCTATCGGGCAACTTATTCTAAAAGACCCGACTACTGTTTCCAAAGAAGTCAAACGAAACAGACTAGTCAGAGAGTCTACGTGTGATAACCTCCCTTGTCCTTTACTTGCCAAAGCTCCCTTTGTCTGTAATGGATGTCCTAAAAGAAGACAAAACTGTGGCTATCAGAAAATCTTCTACCTCGCCAAACAAGCTCAAAAGCAGTACGAACAAACTCTTGTCGAAGCTCGTGAAGGAACTCCTCTTAATTCTCAGACTTTCTGGAACATGGATAAAATTATTTCTGATGGGGTTAAAAAGGGACAACACATCTATCATATCCTCAAAACTCATAACCTTGATGTTAGCTCCTCAACTGTCTATCGACACATCCGAAAAGGTTACCTGTCTATCGCTCCGATTGATCTTGCTAGAGCTGTTAAATTTAAAGAAAGAAGAAAAAATAATCTACCTTCCATCCCTAAAGAAGCTAAAAAAGGCCGTTCCTATGAGGATTTCCAAAACTATTTAGCCCTTAATCAACTAGACTCTTGGCTGGAAATGGATACAGTTATGGGCAGAATGGGAGGGAAAGTCCTACTCACCTTCAACCTCTCTTTCTGTAACTTTATCTTCGCTAGACTTCTGGTTAATAAAACTGCCCTTGAGGTTACCAAACACCTTTATAAAATCAAGAACACTCTTCACCAAGCGGACAAAGATTTCTTCCAACTCTTTCCTGTCATTCTGACTGATAATGGTGGAGAGTTTGCCAGGGTTGATGACATCGAAATGGATGTTCGAGGAGAGAGCAAGCTCTTCTTTTGCGACCCTAATCGCTCTGACCAGAAAGGGAGAATTGAGAAAAATCACACGCTGATTCGCGACATTCTACCTAAGGGAACTTCCTTTGACAACTTAACTCAAGAGGATATTAATCTCGTCTGTTCGCATGTCAACAGTGTCAAACGCGCTGCTTTGAATGGAAAGTCAGCCTATGAACTCTTTGCCTTTACTTACGGAGAAGAAATTCCTAAACTTCTCGGCATTTCTAAAATACCTGCAGAAGATGTCTGTCAGTCTTCTAAATTACTCCAACATAAAATCTAAAAACTAACCAAAAAACCCATTCAAACGTCTCATACTAACTTCCACCATAGCGGAACTTAATCTGAAACGCTTTCAGATGAGGGGATTTTGTGCGCTCTTTTTTCTATTCCTTTCGACTACAAAAGCGATGAAATCAAGCATGAGTAAAACCAGTGGAACTTACCCTGACACGGAATTCCACTGGTTTTTACAATTTTTATCAGACTAACTTCCACTTCTACTAGCGGTGGAACTTAGTTTGGGAATTTAGC
>NZ_JWAJ01000150.1 GCF_001068775.1 Streptococcus pseudopneumoniae | reverse complement strand
GAGATTATGATGAAAAAAAGTTTAGGATTTCTATTAAATAAAGTTAGGAGGTCTTTATTTAATGATTACATGATACACAAGCAGACTTAAAGTTAGCTTAAGTGAAAAAGATTATTTTAATTTTTTGCGGTCCACCCAAATCATGCCCGTACACTGGAAACTAGATAAGGCTTCAAACCCCAGAGAACGATAGAATCCAAGAGTCTTTTCAGACTCTTCTGTCGCTAGTTGGACTTGATAGGCATCCTTATAATCGGATAAAGCCTGCTTTATCAAGGTGCTGCCAATTCCTTGACGCTGATAGGTAGGCAAGACAATCAAATCCTGAACAAAAACTGAAGAAAAACCGTCTCCTATCAAGCGAACTAGACCAACAATTTTCTCACCATCACGCGCTAGATAAATGGCCAGTGAATGAGTCAGAGCCTGGGCCAACATTTGGAGCTGATTTGTATAATTTGTCCAACCAACTGCCTGGTAGAGATGCAAAACATCATCAAGTGAAACAGATGTTTCTTTTGTAATCTTAATCATAGCAAACCTTTCTAACATTCTCTAAGGGATTTCAACTGTTGCCCATTTTCATCAAAATTATCTGGACTCAACCACGATTCAAAACGCGCTTTAACCCTTGGCCAGTCCTTATCAATCATAGACAACCAATCCGTATCTCTAGTACGCCCTTTATAAATAACAGCTTGACGGAAGGTTCCCTCGTAGATAAAGCCCAAACGTTCTGCTGCTTTTCTAGAAGGTAGATTTAGCGCATCACATTTCCACTCATAACGGCGATAGTTAAGCTCTTCAAAGACATAACGAGCAAGCAAATAGTGGGCTTCTGTTCCCATCCTGGTCTGTTTAAGAGCCGGCGAAAAGGTCACGGCTCCAACTTCAATCACGCGATTGGCTTGGTCAATACGCATGAGAGAAAAAGTCCCCAGCGCCTTTCCAGTCACTTTATCGATAATCGCATAATAGAAGCGATCCTTGCGCTCAATCATCTGCTTCATAGCAACAATTAATTCTTCAAGATTTTCTACTGGTGGTTGAAAGAGATAGGTCCACATCTCTTGAGGTGATTCTGGACCATAAACAGCCAGCAAATCCTCCGCATGCTTTTCCACTGAAAGAGCTTCGATAATCGTATACTGTCCTTCTATCCGTACAAGTGACGGTAAAACTCCAGGTGTATCGTCTACAGGTTCACCAATCATCTGACCATATTCATTTACAGGCATAGTTTTCTCCTTGTCTCACACTTATAAGTTTAAAGATGTGAATAGTATATCACATCTCACAGGTAATCTACAAAAAATCCTCCAGTTTATGGAGGATTGATCAAATATGGAAACAAGTGAGTTAATGCCCCCTGTGCTTCTCTCTACGTTTTTGCTGTTTGCATTCGAATTTCTCTTGTTTGAGCAATTGTTTTTGGACACTAGATTGATGTTTTGAAATCTTTTTCCTTTCCTCATACTGCAACTGCAATAGTTCTTTCGACTTGGAAGAAACTTTTTGATTTACTTGTTTCCTCACCATTCGTTGTAATCGTTTAGGGTTCTTGATTTTTACATGTTGCTTAACTGTAGTTTCTGGACTAAAAGATAATTGAGTAAACTGAGTCTGTAAAATCTCTAGAATTTCATCATCTTTTGGCTCCTGACCAAATGTCACACGACAAACTTGATAAGTTTCTCGATACACTTGTTCAAACAAACCATGCCAAAATCCATCTTCAAAATAAACTGTCAATCCAATTGAAATTGTTTCCACGACAGCACCTCCTTAAATCTATCCCTAAGAATGGACAACCCAAGGAGGAAGGTTACTGATAGGCTTGCCTACGTCTGGACTACCAACCAGAACTGTGTTTTTATCTTAGTTGAGCTAATTATAGCATAATCCAATTTAAAAATCCTCCAGATTCTACTCTGAAGGATTTTTAAATTTATTTCGTTACGATATTTACGAGTTTAGTTGGCTCAAACAGTTTGGGGAACTGTTTGAGGTTGCAAATAAGCAAATAAATTGGTTATTTCACAACAATGTTAACCAATTTAGTTGGCTTCAATAGTCCACTGGACTATTGAAGGTGGCAGATAGGGCTAATAAACTCGTTATTTAACGACGATATTAACGAGTTTATTAGGGACACTAATCACCTTCACAATTTCTTTGCCATTGATCTCTGCCTTAACTTTTTCGTTAGCCAGAGCCACTTCTTGCAATTCTTCGCGTGAAAGGTCTTTAGCGACCATAAGTTTAGCACGGACTTTACCTTTGATTTGGACGACGATTTCGATTTCGTCTTCAACCAATTTGCTTTCGTCCCATGTTGGCCAAGCTACGTAAGAGATAGAGTCACCTGTTGCTGCGACTGTTTGCCAGAGTTCTTCTGCCAAGTGAGGGGCAAATGGGGCTATCAATTGGATAAAGCCTTTGGCGTATTCCGCATAGAGCTTATCTTCCTTGTTAGCAGCATTGACAAAGACCATGAGCTGGGCAATGGCTGTGTTGAATTTCATCGACTCGATTTGCTCTGTGACAGATTTAACCGTTTCGTTATAAACCTTGTCAAGAGCGCCATTGTTTTCCGCAACGATTTCTTTACTTGTGATCAAACGGTAAACACGGTCGAGGAACTTACGGCTTCCTTCCAAACCTTCTTCAGACCAAGCGATGGAAGCGTCAAGTGGTCCCATGAACATTTCATAGACACGAAGGGTGTCGGCACCGTATTGTTCCACCACATCGTCTGGGTTGACAACGTTCTTGAGGGATTTAGACATCTTGGCTGGTGCTTGCTCCAACTCTTCCCCTGTTTCTACATGGAAGAAAGAACCGTCACGTTTTTCAACCTTATCGGTTGCCACAAGAGCGCCACGGTGGTCACGGTAGCTTGTTCCCAAAATCATTCCTTGGTTAAAGAGTTTTTGGAATGGTTCCTTAGTTGGAACAACACCGAGGTCATAGAGGAATTTGTGCCAGAAACGAGCGTAAAGCAAGTGAAGAACTGCATGCTCTGCCCCACCCACGTAGATATCTACTGGCAACCATTGTTTGAGAAGATCCTCATCGGCCAATTTCTCAGTATTATGTGGGTCAATATAGCGGAGGTAATACCAGCTTGAACCTGCCCATTGTGGCATGGTGTTGGTTTCACGACGACCCTTGACACCATCTTCACGAGTCACTTCAAGCCAGTCGGTCAAGTTAGCCAATGGGCTTTCCCCAGTACCTGAAGGGCGGATATCCTTGGTTACAGGCAAGACAAGTGGCAATTCACTTTCAGGGACAGCTGTTGAAGTTCCGTCTTCCCAATGAATGATTGGAATTGGCTCACCCCAGTAACGTTGACGGCTAAAGAGCCAGTCGCGGAGACGGTAGGTAACCTTCTCTTGTCCACAGCCTTTTTCTTCCAACCAAGCCACAATCTTGGCAATAGCGTCTTCTTTGTTCAATCCATCTAGGAAGTCTGAATTAACGTGAAGGCCATCTTCTGTGTAAGCAGCTTCTGCTACGTTTCCACCTTCAAGTACTTCTACGATTGGTAGGTCAAATTGTTTAGCAAATTCCCAGTCACGTTGATCGTGGGCAGGCACAGCCATAACAGCACCTGTTCCATAGCTAGAAAGAACATAGTCGGCAATCCAGATTGGAATTTCTTTGCCGTTTACAGGGTTGATAGCATAGGCACCAGTCCAAACCCCTGTTTTTTCCTTGGCAAGGTCTGTACGAGCTAAGTCTGACTTGAGGCTAGCTTGGTGTTTGTAGTCAGCAACAGCCTCTGCTTGTTCTGGACTTGTGATGGAATCTACTAGTTCATGCTCAGGTGCCAAAACAGTGAAGGTCGCCCCAAAAAGTGTATCTGGACGTGTCGTAAAGACTGTGAAATCCTTGTCAGTTCCTTTTACTTTGAAGGTGACATTGGCACCAGTTGATTTTCCAATCCAGTTGCGTTGCATGTCCTTGATAGACTCTGGCCAATCTAGTTCATCTAAGTCATTGAGCAAACGCTCTGCGTAGGCCGTGATTTTGAGCATCCATTGGCGCATTGGCTTGCGGACAACTGGATAGCCTCCACGCTCAGAAGTTCCATCAGGAAGGACCTCTTCGTTGGCGATGGCTGTTCCCAATTCTTCAACCCAGTTTACTGGCACTTCAGCTTCATAAGCCAAGCCTTTTTTGTAAAGCTTAGTGAAGATCCATTGCGTCCATTTGTAATAGTTTGGATCTGTCGTGTTGACTTCACGGTCCCAGTCGTAAGAGAATCCAAGCGCATTGATTTGGCGTTTGAAGTTAGCAATGTTTTCCGCTGTGAATTCCGCTGGGTCATTCCCTGTATCCATAGCGTATTGCTCTGCAGGCAAACCAAAAGCATCCCAACCCATTGGGTGAAGGACATTGTAACCTTGGGCACGCTTGAAACGGCTGAGGATATCGGTCGCTGTGTATCCTTCTGGGTGTCCTACGTGCAGACCTGCTCCAGATGGGTAAGGGAACATGTCGAGTGCATAAAACTTAGGTTTTGAGGCGTCTGTTCCTGTCTTAAAAGTGTGATTGTCAGCCCAGTATTTTTGCCACTTAGGCTCGATTTCTTTATGATTGTAAAAACTCATGCTGTCTCTCCAATTTTCGTGATGCTCCTATTATACCATTTTTAGGGGAATTTAGTCTCTTTCTTTTCAACTCTTTTCTCTTTTCACCTTGCCTTCCATTTTTAATACTGCTATACTTACTTTAGCAAGCTCTTTATAAGAGGTGATTTATGGCCCATTCTTTCAAACATTCTCTCCAAAAAGAGATTCTTCACCGTAGTTCTTTGGCTGCTTTAGCGACCTCGTTTTTACTCCTCATTCTCTTGTTTGGTTTTTCCTATTTCCTTCAAAAGCAACAGCTCACCAAGGACACTCAACAGATTGTCCAACATGTTCGCAATATGAAACAAGCGAACTATCAATTATTGGAGACCATGAATCAAAAAATGGTCCCAGAATTTTTAGAGGGTAAACATACTGACCGAGAACTCTTTAGTCTATTTTATGAAACAAAAGCTCAACTGAAACTCAGTTCTGATTTTATCATCCTTGATGACACAGGAGAACTTCTCTTTAGTACCAATCGCAACCATCAAGAAACTATTTTAGCTCCTTATTATTTAAAATTGTTAATTCAAAATCCGATTCAAGGAACCATTACAGAAAAGGTTGCTTTGTCAATAGATAAACAACATTACGCACTCTTCATTATGCCTATCGTTCAAAATCAACGAGTTAAGGCTTATAGCATTTCTTTTGTAAATGAAAATGAATTTGTGTCCAGTATCCCTCTCATCAATTCAAAATACGCCATTACAGATACTTTTGGAAACATCTACTCTAGCAATACCAATCAATTTACTCAATCGACTCTGGAAAAATTTGATGAAAAATTACTCCAGTCTAAAACTCATTGGTATGTTGAAAATCCACTTCTGATTGAAAAACGTAAAATTGAACCGATTTTCTCAATCTACACCTTTCAATCTTTCTTTCCCATTCCGAGTTTACTGGGACTTGCTTCTGTCTTAACACTCTGTATCTTTCTGTTATACTTCTGGCAGGCAAGACGAATTGCTTATAAAATTGCGACACACAATGCCGGCCCTATTGAAAGTCTGGTCTATCAACTGCAGGAAATTCCTAAGAAAAAGGACAAGAAGCTGATCCTCCAGACAGGAGACGAATTTGAACTGATTGCTGAGAAAATCACCGATATGCTCCAAGAGTTGGATGAGCTCCATCAAAAGATGTTGACCATTGAGAAGGAAAAGTGGATCTTTGAAAGAAAGATGCTGGAAGCTCAGTTTAATCCTCACTTCCTCTACAATACCTTGGAAACCATTAAAATTACGAGTATGATTGATGCTAGTATTACTCAAGAACTTATTCAAAATCTCACGCGCATCCTGCGATATAGTGTAACTGAACTAGAAAAGGAAACGACTCTTGGACGGGACCTAGAGATTATCGAAGCTTATCTGAAAATCCATCAGATTCGATTTGAACATTTTTCTTATCAGATTGACTGTTCTGAGAATCTACATTCCCAAACTATTCCGAAACTTTTCCTATTACCACTTGTGGAAAATGCTCTAAAATACGGAAGGCAGTATCGTATCGACCTTGCCATCTCTATCCAAATCACTCAAGAGCAGGAAGCACTGACCTTTATCGTTAAGGATAATGCTGGTGGTCTAACCAAACAAGAACGTCTACATATCTTAGAATCCTTGGACAGTCCACATACACAGCACGGTATTGTCAATAGTTACAAACGATTGAATAACTTTTTTGAGAATGTCGAATTGGATTTAGGAGTGAACCCGCAAGGTGAAACCTGGGTAAAATTTATCACGAAAGGAAGAACGCATGTTTAAGTTAATCATTGTCGAAGACGAACACCTGATCCGAAAATGGCTTGAAATTGCCGTCGACTACTCAGCCTTAGGTATTCAAGTTGTTGGAACTGCAAGTCACGGACAAGAAGGCATGGAATTAATTCAAAAAGAGAAACCACACATCGTCCTGACAGACATTACCATGCCCATCATGGATGCTTTTATGATGTTTGAAGCGACTCGTTCACTCTCTTATGAAAAAGTGATCCTCTCAGGCTATAATGATTTCCAAAATGCTAAAAAGGCCATGCAATTCGGAGCAGTGGACTTCCTCCCAAAACCCATAAATGTCGCAGAATTAACAGAGTGTTTAGAAAAAATAACTCTGCGCCTCAAGATGGATCAACACCAAACCAATCCATTTTTACAAGACTATCAGACTTTTGTAACTTCTCTTCAAAAAATCAATCCTCAAAACCAATTGATTCAACAAATTCTCGAATTTGTGCACCAACACTACTCCCAACACTTTACCATTTCTACCATTGCAGAGAATCTAGGTTATAGCGAAAGTTATCTCTACAAGGTTATCAAGGAGGATTTTCCTATCACCTTGAACGAATACATTCTTCAGTATCGTTTAAAACAAGCCGTTGAAAAGATGAGCCAGTGTCCTGATTCTCCTCTTAGTCAAATCGCTGAGCAAGTCGGCTTCTCAGACTATAAATATTTTGGTAAAGTTTTTAAGAAATACTTTCATATCTCTCCAAAAGAGTTAAAAGCCATTGGAAGAATAGTTTAGACACTATTCTTCTTTTTTGTAGAGAATTTTACCCCATTAGGATAGAATTTTAAGTTTTAAAAACGCTTTCATTACTTTACAATAGAGGTAACAAAACTATGGAGGTATCCATCATGAAAAAGAAATGGATGTATTATGCTGCGTGTGGACTTGCTATTTTGGGACTTGCTGCCTGCTCTTCTGACGACGCTTCAGGAGAAAAGGCAACTGAAAATGGAGGAAGCGATACTCTAGTAGTCTACTCCCCAAACTCAGAAGGATTGATTGGAGCAACTATTCCTGCTTTTGAAGAAAAGTATGGTATCAAGGTTGAACTCATTCAAGCAGGAACAGGTGAACTCTTTAAAAAACTAGAATCTGAAAAAGAAGCCCCTGTGGCAGATATCATCTTTGGTGGTTCCTATACCCAATATGCTACCCACGGGGAACTTTTTGAAAATTACGTATCAACGGAAAACGATAATGTAATCAAAGAATATCAAAATACAACTGGCTACTCAACTCCTTATACATTGGATGGTAGTGTTTTGATCGTCAACCCTGACTTAACTAAGGGGATGAATATTGAAGGTTATAGCGACCTCATCAAACCAGAACTCAAAGGAAAAATCGCAACTGCAGACCCAGCCAACTCTTCTAGCGCCTTTGCTCAACTAACAAACATGTTACAAGCTGAGGGCGGCTATACAGACGACAAAGCTTGGACTTATGTCAAAGATCTCTTTACTTTGATTGACGGTAAAATCGGCTCAAGTTCATCTGGCGTTTACAAGGCTGTTGCAGATGGAGAAATGGCTGTTGGCCTTTCATACGAAGATCCCGCAGTAAAACTTCTAAACGACGGAGCTAACATCAAGGTTGTTTATCCAAAAGAAGGTACTGTCTTCCTGCCTGCTAGCGCTGCTATTATTAAAAACGCTAAGAACATGGAAAACGCTAAGAAATTTATCGATTTCATCATTTCTCAAGAAGTCCAAGACACGCTTGGTACAACAACTACTAACCGTCCAGTTCGTAAAAATGCTAAAACTAGCGCAAACATGAAACCAATCGAACAAATTAAAACACTAACTGAAGACTATGATTATGTCATCAAAAACAAATCAGATATCGTGAAGAAATACAACGAAGTCTTTACAGATATCCAATCTAAACAGTAAAAGAGGTTAACTATGAGTGAGATCAAGATTATCAATGCCAAGAAAATTTATCACGATGTAGCTGTTATCGAAAATCTAAGCGTGACCATTCCTAAGGGTAGCCTTTTCACTCTCCTTGGGCCTTCAGGATGTGGGAAAACAACCTTACTTCGTATGATTGCAGGTTTCAATAGCATCGAAGGAGGAGAGTTCTACTTCGACGATACTAAAATCAACAACATGGAACCTAGCAAGCGAAACATTGGGATGGTTTTCCAAAACTATGCAATTTTCCCACATTTGACAGTGCGTGATAACGTTGCATTCGGGCTCAAGCAAAAGAAAGTTCCAAAAGATGAACTCATCGAACAAACAAATAAATACCTTGAGTTGATGCAGATTGCCCAGTATGCTGATCGTAAACCAGATAAACTTAGTGGTGGCCAGCAACAACGGGTTGCCCTAGCACGTGCCTTGGCTGTTAATCCTAACGTTCTCCTCATGGACGAACCCCTCAGTAACCTAGATGCCAAACTTCGCTTGGATATGCGTCAGGCTATTCGCGAAATTCAACACGAAGTTGGAATTACCACTGTCTACGTAACTCACGACCAAGAAGAAGCTATGGCCATTTCTGACCAAATTGCTGTTATGAAAGACGGTGTTATTCAACAAATTGGTCGTCCAAAAGAGCTCTACCACAAACCAGCAAATGAATTTGTCGCAACATTTATTGGTAGAACAAATATAATCCCTGCTCGTTTGGAAAAGCAAGCTGACGGAGCTTACATCGTCTTTGAAGATGGTTATTCTCTTCGTATGCCAGCACTAGACCAGGTGGAAGAACAAGCTATTCATGTCAGCATTCGTCCCGAAGAATTTATCCGTGACGAAAACGGACCAATCGATGGAACAATTACTGACAGTGTCTATCTTGGACTTAATACCGAATACTTCATTGAGACAGGATTTGCTTCAAAACTTCAGGTAAGTGAAGAATCTACATTTGAAGAAGATTTGAAAAAAGGAGATCGCGTTCGTTTGCGTATCAATACTCAAAAACTCAATGTCTTCTCTGAAGATGGTTCGCGCAATCTCATAAAAGGAGTCAGCCATGGAGCGTAAAAAACTAAATATCTGGACTGCGTCTTCCTTCTTCATCTTCCTTACTTATCTTGTTTTTCTGGTCTATCCAATTGTTACGGTATTAAAACAGGCACTGGTACATGAAGGTCATTTCTCATTAGAAAATTTTGTTACTTTCTTTAGCAAATCGTACTACTCTGAAACCCTTATCAACAGTTTCAAGGTTTCTGTAACTGCAACAGTCACTTCTGTCGTTGTTGGTACCTTGCTAGCTTATCTTTTTTCAATGTATGACTTCAAGGGAAAGAAATTTTTACAAATCTTGATTATCATAGCATCCATGTCAGCTCCCTTTGTAGGTGCCTATTCTTGGATTCTACTCCTTGGTAGAAACGGAGTTATCACAAAATTTCTAACCAACACACTACATTTGCCAGGTTTTGATATCTACGGCTTTAAAGGTATCGTGCTTGTCTTTACACTCCAACTTTTCCCTCTCGTATTCCTATACGTAGCTGGAACCATGAAGAGCATTGACAACTCCCTCTTGGAAGCTGCTGAAAGCATGGGATCTTTCGGTTTTAAACGAATCGTAACAGTTGTTTTACCTCTCCTAGTCCCAACTTTACTAGCAGCAGCGCTCCTAGTCTTTATGAGAGCTTTCTCAGACTTCGGTACTCCGATGCTGATTGGTGAGGGATATCGTACCTTCCCAGTATTGATCTATACACAGTTTATCAGTGAGGTAGGGGGTAACTCTGCCTTCGCATCAGCCTTAGCAATTATGGCGATTACAATCGCCCTAGTTATCTTCCTCATCCAAAAATACGTTTCAAATCGCTACAGTTTCAGTATGAACTCGCTTCATCCAATTGAACCTAAGAAAACGACAAAAGGTAAGATGGCTGCTATTTATGTGACAGTTTATGGCATTATCTTATTCTCTGTTTTGCCTCAAGTTTACTTGATTTATACATCCTTCCTAAAAACATCCGGAATGGTTTTCGTCAAAGGATATTCACTAAACAGCTATAAGACTGCTTTTAACCGCATGGGCTCTGCTATTTTTAATACCATTCGTATTCCTCTCCTTGCCTTGGTTCTCGTTGTTGTCTTTGCGACCTTCATATCCTATCTTGCAGTTCGCAAACGCAACCTATTTACCAACTTAATCGATAGTCTTAGTATGGTACCTTATATCGTACCAGGAACTGTACTTGGTATTGCCTTTATCTCTTCATTCAATACAGGCCTCTTCGGAAGTGGTTTCCTGATGATTACAGGAACAGCCTTCATCTTGATTATGTCCTTATCTGTCAGAAGACTTCCTTATACCATTCGTTCTTCAGTTGCTAGTTTGCAACAAATTGCCCCTAGTATCGAAGAAGCAGCAGAAAGCTTGGGAAGTAGCCGTCTCAATACCTTTACTAAAATCACAACCCCAATGATGCTTTCAGGTATCATATCAGGAGCAATCCTTTCATGGGTAACAATGATTTCGGAACTATCTACTTCCATTCTCTTGTATAATGTTAAAACTAGAACAATGACCGTAGCTATCTACACTGAAGTACTTCGTGGGAATTATGGTGTGGCCGCAGCCTTGTCTACTATCCTCACCATCTTAACAGTTACTTCCTTGTTACTATTTATGAAAATTTCTAAAAATAACAGCATTACGCTCTAGTTTTTTCCTACTAAAACAGCCAATTCCCCCTGGCTGTTTTTTTATATCTCTACTTTTGATTTTCCCGAATCATCACCTTCGATAAATACAGATTCCTATCAATAGGACATATATTAGCTAGTTATATAGATGCAAGATAGGGCTTTTTATGGTAGAATATAGGAAAGTGCTTTCTCAGAAGGAGGAAAATATGGACAAACAAACCATCGCTGTTTTAGGGCCTGGTTCTTGGGGTACTGCTCTGTCACAAGTTTTAAATGACAACGGACACCAAGTACGAATCTGGGGAAATATTCCTGATCAAATCAACGAAATCAATACACATCATACTAACAAACACTATTTTAAGGATATTGTCTTAGATGAAAAAATTGTAGCCTACCAAGACCTAGAAGTAGCCTTGAAGGATGTGGATGCTGTTTTATTTGTTGTCCCAACCAAGGTTACACGACTAGTTGCCCAACAAGTTGCTGCCGTTCTTGATCATAAAGTGGTCGTCATGCACGCATCAAAAGGTCTGGAACCGAATAGTCACAAACGTCTTTCAACCATTCTTGAAGAAGAAATCCCTGAAGACCTTAGAAGCGAGATCGTCGTCGTATCTGGTCCTAGCCATGCGGAAGAAACAATTGTACGCGACATCACCTTGATTACGGCTGCCTCTAAAAATTTACAAACTGCTCAATATGTTCAAAAACTCTTTAGCAACCACTACTTCCGCCTTTATACCAATACGGATGTTATCGGAGTGGAAACAGCTGGTGCTCTTAAAAATATCATCGCTGTTGGTGCAGGTGCCCTTCATGGACTTGGATTTGGTGATAATGCTAAAGCAGCGATCATCACGCGCGGTCTGGCAGAAATTACTCGTCTGGGGGTTAAACTTGGAGCAAATCCATTAACTTACAGTGGTCTTTCTGGAGTTGGGGATTTAATCGTTACAGGAACTTCTGTCCACTCACGTAACTGGCGTGCCGGAGATGCTCTTGGGCGTGGCGAAGCCTTGGCAGATATCGAAGCAAATATGGGAATGGTCATTGAAGGAATTTCAACAACCAAAGCTGCTTACGAATTAGCACAAGAACTAGGAGTTTATATGCCTATTACCCAAGCCATTTACCAAGTTATTTATGAAAACATTAATATTAAGGATGCCGTTTCTGAACTCATGAGCAATGAGTTCAAGGCAGAAAACGAGTGGTCTTAAACCACAGTTAGAAAGGAATCTCATGATGCAAAAAGTTAGAAAAGCCGTTATCCCTGCTGCAGGACTTGGAACTCGCTTCCTTCCTGCTACCAAAGCCTTGGCTAAGGAAATGCTACCAATCGTAGATAAACCAACCATTCAATTTATCGTTGAAGAAGCTCTTAAGTCTGGTATTGAGGATATTCTTGTTGTCACAGGGAAGTCAAAACGCTCAATCGAAGACCATTTTGACTCGAACTTTGAGCTAGAATATAACCTCAAAGAAAAAGGAAAGAATGATCTCTTGAAACTTGTTGACGAAACGACTGGCATGCGCCTCCACTTCATCCGTCAAACTCACCCACGCGGACTCGGAGATGCCGTTTTGCAAGCCAAAGCCTTTGTTGGGAATGAACCTTTTGTAGTTATGCTTGGGGATGACCTCATGGATATCAATGATGACAAGGCTGTCCCATTGACCAAGCAACTCATGAATGATTACGAAGAAACTCACGCTTCTACCATCGCTGTCATGCCTGTCCCACACGAAGAAGTCTCCGCCTACGGTGTCATCGCTCCTCAAGGAGAAGGCAAAGATGGACTTTACAGCGTTGAAACCTTCGTTGAAAAACCAGCACCTGAAGACGCACCAAGTGATCTAGCCATTATTGGCCGTTATCTCCTCACACCAGAGATTTTCGGTATCCTTGAAAATCAAACACCTGGTGCCGGAAATGAAATCCAGCTAACAGATGCCATCGATACTCTCAACAAAACTCAACGAGTATTTGCTCGTGAATTCAAGGGTGCTCGTTATGATGTTGGAGACAAGTTTGGATTTATGAAGACTTCCATCGAATACGCTCTCAAACATCCACAAGTCAAAGACCACTTGAAGGACTACTTGATTGATCTTGGAAAAGAACTTTCAGGAGACAAATAAACAATTTGTCAAACAGTCAGATTTAGTTTAAATCTGGCTTTTTTCAATGTCTAAATCTCAAGACCCAATCCCTATCCAAAGCCCTGTTCTAAGCCTAATTTCTTGCAATAATTGCTTTTATGGTATAATAATAAAGAGTGAGGAATTCTATGAACAAACATGTAACAAGAATCAAACAAAAAGGACTGGCCTTACTTCGGTCTTTAAAATTAATAACTTCCAAAAAAAGTCCAGATAAAAATAAGAAAGTCAAAACAAAGCTGACCATTTGGACTATTTTGGCCAATATCTTACTTGGAATAAAAGCAACTTTTAACACTCTTTTTATCCTAGCTTTTATTGGCGGTCTCCTCGGGACTGGAGTTGTTTTGGGGTATGCTGTTTCTCTCTTTGATCAAGTTAGTGTCCCTCAAACGGAGGATTTGATCAAGCAGGTCAATAATATTTCATCCATCTCTGAAATCCGCTATGCAGATGGTTCCATGATTAGCGCTATTGAAAGCGATCTACTTCGCACATCTGTGTCATCAGATGCCATTTCAGATAATCTCAAGCAAGCTATCGTTGCAACCGAGGATGAACACTTTGCTGAGCACAACGGTGTTGTTCCTAAAGCGGTTATTCGCGCCAGTCTAGGAAAATTCATCGGACTTGGTTCTTCCAGTGGAGGTTCTACCCTAACACAACAGCTCATCAAGCAACAAGTAGTCGGTGATGCTCCTACACTTTCTCGTAAAGCTAGTGAAATCGTAGATGCTCTAGCCCTAGAACGTGCTATGAATAAGGATGAAATCCTGACTACCTATCTAAATGTTGCACCTTTTGGTCGCAATAACAAGGGGCAAAATATCGCAGGGGCTCAGCAGGCTGCGACTGGGATTTTCGGAGTGGATGCTAGCAAACTGACCATCCCTCAAGCAGCTTTCCTAGCAGGTTTACCACAAAGCCCTATTTCCTACTCACCTTATGAGTCTACTGGTGAGATGAAGAGCGAAGAAGATATTGAACTTGGAATCAAGCGCTCAAAAGATGTTCTCTACAATATGTACAGAACTGGAGTTCTTAGCCAAGAAGACTACGAAACCTATAAAGCATACGACATTAAACAGGATTTCTTGTCAGCAGAAAATGCCAGCGTTAGTTCTAAAGGTTTCCTCTACTTCACTGTGCTAGATGAGGCTACCAATATTATGTATGATTACTTGGTACAGAAAGATAACGTTTCTGCCCAAGAATTAAAGAACGAATCTATCCAGAAATCTTATCGTGAATTAGCTGAAAGAGAAATTCAAAATGGTGGTTACCGTATCACAACTACAATTGACAAAGCAATCCATACTGCCATGCAAGATGCGGTAGCAAATTACGGCTACCTGCTAGATGATAGTTCAGGGCAACCTGAAGTTGGGAATGTCTTGATGGACAATCAAACTGGGGCGATTTTAGGTTTTGTAGGTGGGCGAGATTATCAGACCAATCAAAACAATCACGCCTTCGATACCAAACGTTCCCCTGCCTCCACTACCAAGCCACTCTTGGCCTACGGTATTGCTATTGACCAAGGGCTCATGGGAAGCGCTAGTATCTTATCAAACTATCCAACCAATTTTTCCAACGGGAATCCTATCATGCACGTTAATAACCCAGGTACAGCAATGATAGACCTTAAAGAAGCTCTGAATTATTCTTGGAACATTCCAGCCTACTGGACCTATCAGCTACTTCTTCAAAAAGGGGTTGATGTTCGTTCCTACATGGAAAAGATGGGGTATGAAATCCCTGAATACGGCATCGAAAGTCTACCTATGGGGGGAGGAATTGAAGTTACTGTAGCCCAGCACACCAATGGCTACCAAACGCTAGCTAACAATGGTACCTATCATAAGAAATACATGATCTCAAAAATTGAGAAAACGAGTGGTGAGGTTCTCTATGAACATCAGGCTAAACCCATCCAAGTTTACTCTAAAGCTACTGCAACCATTATGCAGAGTTTGCTAAGAGATGTGCTTTCATCTCGAGTCACTACAAGTTTCCAAACGGATCTGACTTCTATCAATTCCAGTCTAGCAGGTGCTGACTGGATCGGAAAAACTGGTACAACCAATGAAGAAGGGGATATGTGGCTAATGGTCTCTACTCCAAGATTAACCCTTGGAGGCTGGGTTGGACATGATGATAACAGTCCTCTAGCCCAGGGAGCTTACTACCGCAATGCAAAATATATGGCTCATCTGGTAAATGCCATTCAGCAAGCAGCCCCTTCTGCTTGGGGTTCAGAACGTTTCAAACTCGATTCAAGTGTCACTTCATCACAAGTCCTCAAATCAACTGGTCAAAAGCCAGGGAAGGTGACTATTAATGGAAAAGAAATTAATCTGAGCGGAGAAACGGTGACTAGCTACTGGGCAAACCAAGCTGGCGCGCCGACTACTACTTATAAATTCGCTATTGGTGGAAGCGATTCTGACTACCAAAATGCTTGGAACACCATTTTAGGAAGTCTGCCTAAAGCATCTTCTTCCTCATCGAACAATAGCAATAGTAGTAACAATAACAATAATAATCGTAATAATACTTCTAATAGTAACGGGAGCAGTAGCTCTAGTTCCAATAATAGAAGCAGCAATCAACAGCGCTAACTAGTACAATCATTGAGAGTGGGAAAGAAATGATTTTTCTCCACTCTCTTTTTTCTTTTTTCATTTCATGGTACAATAGCAACATGAATAAATATCAAAAGAATATTTTTAAGGGAACCATTTATTCTCTCCTATCTGGCTTGATCTGGGGGATCTGCGGAATTTTAGGAGAGTACTTTTTTTCACATTATCAAGTATCTTCAGGGTGGATTACTTCTATGCGTCTACTCGTCGCAGGTAGTTTCGTAATCATCTTATCTAGCCTTAAACTCCGATCCCAGCTCTTTGATATCTGGAGAAATCGAAACAATTACCTTCCTTTCCTTGCCTATGCTATCTTAGGGATCTTCTCTGTACAGTTTTTCTTTTATCTCTGTGTAGAATACTCTAATGCGACAACTGCAACCATCCTTCAGTTTATCAGTCCTGTCTTTATCCTCTTTTACAATCGCATCATCTACAAGAAAAAAGCTTCTAAAAGTGCTATTTTTTATGTCTTGATCGCTATGGTTGGGGTCTTTTTGATGGCTACCAAAGGCGATCTATCCAAATTATCTATTACACCACTGGCTTTACTTACGGGCCTTCTCAGTGCTCTAGGTGTCATGTTCAATGTCATCTTACCCCAACGCTTTGCAAAAAAATACGGATTTGTGCCAACTGTTGGTTGGGGAATGATTATCGCGGGCCTTTTTAGTAATTTTCTCTACCCTGTTTATGAGATTAGCTTCCAGGTTGATGCCATCAGTATCTTGATTTGTTTGACCATCGCCTTTTTGGGAACTGCCTTTGCCTTTTTCCTATCGATGAAGGCTGTCTCCCTCGTTTCCCCATTAGTGGTGTCAGTCGTCAGCGCAAGCGAACCGCTATCCTCTGCTATTCTAAGCGTTCTTTTCCTTGGCATGGTTCTGGATGGTTTCTTGGTACTGGCCATGATTTTGATTATCGTTCCTATGATTTTCTTGTCCATCGAAGAATCAAAATCAAATAATTAAACACCTTCTTTTAACACTTAAGGCTTCAATTTTGAAGCCTTTTTTGGTAGAATAGTAAGCATTATAAAGAATGAGGAGACCCCTATGACTGCTACAAAAATGAATGCACAAGAAATTATCCAATTTATCGCAAATGCTGAGAAAAAGACAAGTGTAAAAGTGACCTTTGAAGGACAACTTGCCGGATCTATCCCTGCCTCTGTTATCAAGCTTGGGAATGTTCTTTTTGGAGACTGGAAAGATATCGCTCCACTTCTTGAAGGATTAACAGAAAACAAGGACTATGTTGTTGAGCAAGATGCCCGTAACTCAGCTGTACCTCTCCTTGATAAACGTGATATCAATGCTCGTATCGAGCCAGGCGCTATCATCCGTGACCAGGTTGAGATTGGCGACAACGCTGTTATCATGATGGGAGCTGTTATCAATATCGGTGCAGAAATCGGTGCTGGTACTATGATTGATATGGGAGCCATTCTGGGTGGACGTGCTATTGTCGGTAAAAATAGTCACGTAGGTGCCGGCGCTGTTCTTGCAGGTGTCATCGAACCAGCTAGTGCAGAGCCTGTTCGTGTCGGTGACAATGTTCTCATCGGTGCTAACGCTGTGGTTATCGAAGGTGTTCAAATCGGTAACGGTTCTGTTGTTGCAGCAGGTGCCATCGTTACTCAAGATGTTCCAGAAAATGTTGTGGTTGCTGGTGTTCCAGCTCGTGTTATCAAAGAAATCGATAGCCAAACCCAACAAAAAACAGCGCTAGAAGATGCGCTTCGCACCTTGTAATTAGTAACAGAGGCGGAAATTTTTCCAGCCTCTTTATCGTATCAGTAGAAGGAAATTAGATATGTTAGATTTGATTCACACTCGACGTGATCTTCACCAAATTCCTGAGATCGGTTTAGAAGAAGTCAAGACTCACGCTTATTTACTCAATGTCATTGAGAAATTAACAGCTGACAAGGATTTTGTTCAGATTCGTACTTGGCGAACAGGTATTTTAGTTTACTTGCAGGGAAGTCAGCCAGAACGTACCATTGGCTGGCGGACAGACATAGACGGACTCCCAATCGTTGAACAAACAGGCTTTCCTTTTGCCTCTCAGCACCCAGACCGTATGCATGCTTGTGGACATGATTTTCACATGACCATTGCCCTAGGAAGTCTCGAACGTGCTCTAGAAAACCAACCTAAAAACAATCTCCTCTTTCTCTTCCAGCCTGCCGAGGAAAATGAAGCAGGTGGCATGCTCATGTATGAGGATGGAGCTTTTGAAGACTGGTTGCCTGACCAATTCTATGGACTCCATGTTCGTCCAGACTTAAAAGTTGGACAAGTTGCGACCAATACCCATACACTCTTTGCAGGAACTTGCGAAGTCAAGATTCGTTTCAAAGGTAAAGGGGGGCATGCTGCCTTTCCACACCAAGCAAACGACGCTCTGGTTGCTGCGAGTTATTTTATCACTCAAGTCCAGTCAGTCGTCAGCCGTAATGTTGATCCTATCGAGGGAGCTGTCGTCACTTTCGGTGTTTTTCAAGCTGGTACAACCAATAATGTCATCGCTGATACAGCTTTCTTGCATGGAACCATCCGAGCTCTTACACACAACATGAGCCTCTTGGTGCAAAAACGTGTCAAAGCCATCGCTGAAGGTGTCGCAGCTGCTTTTGATATGGATGTGGAAGTTGAACTCAAGCAGGGAGGTTACCTACCTGTCGAAAACAACCCTGAATTAGCCCAGGAATTGATGGCCTTCTTTGATGAAAAAGAGGGAATTGAACTAATCGACATCGAACCTGCCATGACAGGAGAAGACTTTGGTTATCTTCTCTCCAAGGTTCCTGGTGTCATGTTCTGGCTTGGAATTGATAGTCCCTATGCTCTTCACCATCCAAAGATGAGTCCTAAGGAAGAAGCTCTGGCTGTCGGTGTCGAGGCTGTATCAAGCTTTTTAGCCAAGAAAGCTGCGGAGTAAACTATGAAAAAAAACTTACGCAAGCAGGTCTTGCAAGAACTCAAATCTCTATCAGCCGAAGAAAAGGAAGTCATGGACGCTTGGTTGACTGAGCAGCTCCTTCAACATCCTTTCTACAAGGAAGCAAAAACCATCGCCACTTACCTGTCTTTTCCTCATGAATTTCAGACAGCTAGACTCATTGAACAAGCTCAAAAAGATGGGAAGACACTCCGCATTCCCAAAACCTATCCACATGGGAAAATGGACTTTGTTCTATATGAACCAGAGAAACTCGAAAGAAATTCTTTTGGACTTCTTGAACCTCAAGGAGAGTTCACAATCCTTGAACCCTCTCAGATTGACCTGATTCATGTCCCTGGTTTGGCTTTCAATCTTTCAAGATATAGGGTTGGCTACGGTGGTGGCTACTACGACCGCTACTTGGAGCATTTCCCAGGTCATACAATTAGTACGATTTATCCATGTCAGATTCAGAATTTTCAACCTGAGCACTACGATATTCCTGTTGAGGAGGTACTCATCTATGAAAGAAATTTTTGATCGTCGGTATCCTGTCACGAGCTTCTTTCTAGTCGTGACAACCCTGGTTTTTATACTCATGTTTCTAACCAGTGGTTTCAACTATACCAGCGCAGCCACCTTGTATAAATTCGGAGCTGTGTATCCCCCTGCTATCAAGGCCATGCCTGAACAAATCTGGCGCTTATTCTCGGCAACCTTTGTCCATATTGGCTTGGAGCACTTTTTAGTCAATATGCTATCCCTCTACTTCTTAGGACGTCAGATGGAACAAATCTTTGGCTCCAAACAGTTTTTCTTTATCTACCTTCTATCAGGTATGATGGGAAATCTCTTTGTCCTAGTTTTTAGTCCCAATGCTATTACTGCAGGTGCTTCAACTGCCCTCTACGGTATGTTTGCCTCAATTGTTGTTCTCCGATATGCTTCACGCAATCCCTATCTCCAACAACTAGGTCAATCCTACCTCTCCCTCTTAGTGATTAACCTAGTGGGTAGTATTTTAATACCTGGAATCAGCCTTGCTGGACATGTAGGTGGTGCCGTGGGTGGTGCTCTTCTTGCCATTGTCTTCCCAGTTCGAGGCGAAAGAAAGATTTATAGCCCAGGCCAACGTGGTATAGCAACCCTAGCCTTTATTGCTTTATCAGCTTTACTACTTTTTATCGGACTATTATAAGAACAAGAAAAACCATTGGAAAAACTCGAAAAGAATTGAGGTCCAATGGTTTTTTTGAATCTATTTGAAAAGTAGTTTAAAACCCATTATTTTCGCTGAGTTCTTTGAACCAGTGACCTGATTTTTTCAGGCGTCGTTCTTGCGTTTCAAGATCAAGCTCGACCAAACCATAACGGTTTTTATAGCTGTTGAGCCATGACCAGCAATCGATAAAGGTCCAGATTAAGTAGCCTTTACAGTTAGCACCGTCTTCGATAGCGCGATGAAGTTCTCGCAGGTGGCCTTTGACAAAGTCGATACGATAGTCGTCTTGAATCATGCCATTTTCACGGAATTTGTCTTCACCTTCAACGCCCATGCCGTTTTCGGTCAACATCCACTCGATATTGGCATAGTTTTCCTTGATATTTTGAGCAATATGGTAAATCCCTTGCTCGTAGATTTCCCAGCCACGGTGGGGATTGATCTTACGACCAGGCATGACATAAGGTTCATAAAAATGTTCTGGCAAGAGTGGACTATCAGGGTGCTTAGCAAAACGTGGCGCCATGACACGTAAAGGTTGGTAGTAATTGACTCCCAGAAAGTCGACTGTATGTTGGCGAATGAGTTCCAATTCTTCTGCTGTAGAATCTGGTAGCAAATCATGCTCAGCCAAAATTTCCACTAACTCTTCTGGATATGCTCCTAAAACAGACGGATCTAGGAAAGATTGTGCCTGAAAGAGGTCGGCAATGCGAGCTGCTTTTACATCGGCAGGATGCTGGCTACGTGGATAGGCTGGTGTCAAGTTGAGGACAATTCCAATCTTAGAACCAGTTAAGACTTCATGACAAGCCTTAACTGCAAGAGTGCTGGCTAGTTGGGTATGATAGGCAACCTTTACTGCTGCTTTGGCATCTACCTTATGAGGATAATGGGCATCATAGAAATAGCCGAACTCCACAGGAACGATAGGTTCATTGAAGGTAATCCACTGGTCCACCAAGTCTCCGTAAGTCTCAAAACAGAAGCGAGCATAGTCTTCATAAGCCTTAATAGTTGCCTTATTTTCCCAACCATCTCCATCTTCTTGAAGGGCAAAAGGCAAGTCAAAGTGATAAAGATTGACTAAAAGACGAATGCCCTTAGCCTTGATGGCCTCAAAGACCTGGCGATAGAAAGCCACACCTTGAGGGTTGACTTCCCCACGTCCCTGTGGGAAAATACGAGACCACTGGATAGAAGTTCGAAAGGCTGTATGACCTGTTTCTGACAAAAGTTCAATGTCCTTCTCCCAATTTTCATAGAAGGTCGACGTTTTGTCAGGGCCAATCCCATTATAGTAGCGATTTGGCTCTACTTGGTACCAATAATCCCAGAGATTATCTCCCTTGCCGTCACCAGGCACTCGCCCCTCTGTCTGTGGTCCAGATGTTGAGGAACCCCAGACAAAATCCTTTGGAAATTTTAGCATAGCTCTACCTCTTTATTTACTCTTTTTATGTTTATTTTATCTCATTATAGAGAAAAAACAAGGCAAAAACTAGTTACATTTTTGTCTTGTTTTTCTTCTGATTATAGATTTTATTTATTTGTTAGGATTTCAAGGGTTTCAAGCAAGCTATCTGCGTGAACTTCGATTGTATCCCCTGTCGCCTTAATCTTCACTTCTACGATGCCGTCAGCTGCTTTTTTACCGACAGTGATACGGATTGGAAGACCAATCAGATCGCTGTCACTGAATTTAACACCGACACGTTCGTTACGGTCATCCGTCAAGACTTCGTAGCCTTTGTTGACCAAAGCTTCTTCGATACGATCTGTCAATGCAAGACTTGCTTCATCCTTGACATTAACCGGAATCAAGTGCACATCAAATGGCGCCAATTCTTTAGGGAAGTTGATTCCCCAAGCGTAACGGTATTCACCTTTTGGAGTTTTATTGACAAAGAGGCGAGCGTGTTGTTCCATGACTGCTGATAGGAGACGGCTGACACCGATACCATAACATCCCATGATAATTGGAACTGCACGACCGTTTTCGTCCAAGACATCTGCTCCCATACTTGCTGAGTAACGAGTTCCAAGTTTGAAGATGTGACCAATTTCAATACCACGTGCAAAGTTGAGCACACCTTGTCCATCTGGAGAGATTTCACCCTCACGAACTTCACGGATATCTACATACTCAGCAGTGAAATCACGACCCGGGTTCACACCAGTCAAGTGGAAACCATCTTCGTTGGCACCCACAACAGCATTACGACTATCTTGAACTTTACGATCTGCAATGATTTTAACATTTTCAGGTAGACCAACTGGTCCTAGAGAACCAAATTCAGCTCCCAACAATTCTTTCACTTCTGCCTCAGTTGCAGGTTCAAAGAAATCTGCTCCAAGGTAGTTTTTCAACTTGACTTCATTGAGTTGGTCATTGCCGACAAGTAGAGCTACAACTGGTTCTTGGTCTGCCATATAAACCAAGGTCTTGATTGTTTGCTCTTCAGAGACATTCAAGAAGGCAGCCACTTCATCAATTGATTTGACACCTGGTGTTTCCACGCGAGCCACTTCATCTTCAGTCACAACACGATTGCTTGGTTTGTACTCGTTGGTTGCCATTTCCAAGTTCGCTGCATAGCTTGATTCACTTGAGTAGGCAATGGTATCTTCACCAGAAACCATCCATTTGAGCAATTCTGCCTTGATTTCTTCTTGCACTTGATCAGGGATTTCATCAAACGACGCGACAGATTTATCTAAAACAACCCAACGGTCAAGGTCTGTACGAGCAGGTGTGATGGCCATAAACTCTTGACTATCCTTACCACCCATGGCTCCACCGTCACCGATGATGGCTTTAAAGTCCAAACCACTACGAGTGAAGATACGCTCATAGGCTGCCTTGTACTCATCATAAGTAACATCCAAACTATCGTAGTTAGCATGGAAGCTATAACCATCTTTCATGATGAATTCACGCGTACGAAGAAGTCCATTACGTGGACGTTTTTCATCACGATACTTAGGCTGAATTTGGTACAAGTTCAAAGGCAATTGCTTGTAAGACTTGACAGAATCACGGACAATCGCTGTGAAGGTTTCTTCGTGTGTTGGACCCAGAATAAAGTCTGACTTCTCACGGTTTTTCAATTTGTACAAGTCTTCCCCGTAGGTTTCATAACGGCCAGATTCACGCCAAAGGTCAGCACTGAGAAGGGCTGGAGCCAACATCTCAACGGCCCCCATCTTGTCAAACTCTTGACGCATGATCTTCTTAGCTTTTTCGATAACACAGTTAGCAAGTGGTAGGTAAGAGTAAACACCTGCAGATACTTGACGAACATAACCAGCACGCAACATAAGGGCGTGGCTGATAACTTGAGCATCGCTTGGCATTTCGCGAAGCGTTGGGATAAGCATTTTACTTTGTTTCATAATGACTCCTCTAATTCTTAAAAGAAGGTTCGCATGATGTCGTTCCAAGTTACGGCGATCATCAAAACGACCATAATGACAACTCCGACCAGAGTGACATAGGTTTCAATTTCTTGTTTTAGTGGTTTGCGACGGATAGCTTCTAGGATGTTGAGCACGATTTTTCCACCGTCGAGCGCAGGGATCGGAATCAAGTTGAAGATACCGATATTGATGGAAATCATAGCCAAGAAGAACAAGACATTCTCAAGACCATTCTTAGCAGCATCGCTGCTTGCCTTAAAGATAGCAACGGGACCGCCAAGCTTATTCAAATCTGGTTGGAAGATCAAGCTTTTCAAAGCATTGAGAATGCGCAAAGCTGAATCAGCAGCAGAGGCGAATCCACCTACAAACATAGACCAGATATCTGATTTGAGTCTTGGCTGAACACCCAGGATATAACGACCTTGACTTTCTTGAGGTGCCACACTGACTTGTTTTTCAGTTCCACTCTCAGCAATAGTCACATCCAAAACAGGCGCTGTTTTATCCTTGGTTTCTGCATCAACAGCCTGAATCAAATCTGCCCAGTTTGAAATCTCATGACTGCCGACCTTAGTGATTTGGGCCGTATTTTCAACACCAACCTTAGCCAAAGCGCTATCTGGAATAATATTGAAGTTATTCGTTTGCGTATCACGAACACCGCCTTGCATGAAAATCAAGATCCAAAAGACGATAACTCCTAGGATAAAATTATTCATAGGACCAGCAAAGTTGGTGATCATTTTACCCCAGACAGTCGCATTTTGATATTGGACATCTAAGGGAGCGATACGAACTTCCGTTCCATCAGCTTCCACAATGGTCGCATCATGATCAACTGAGAAGGTCTTCTCTTCTTCCAAGACCAAGCCTCTAATAAAGAGTTTGTCCTCAAAATCAAACTGGGTTACCTGCATCGGAAGAGCCGTTTGGTCAACCTTTTTACCAGAGAGATTGATACGCTTGACCTTGCCATCCGCTGCCAGTGTTAAGCTTGCGGGAGTTCCAGTCTTGATTTCTGTCGTATCTTCACCCCAACCTGCCATGCGAACGTACCCACCAAGTGGCAGGAGACGAATGGTATAGGCAGTCCCATCTTTTCCGATATGAGCAAAGATCTTGGGGCCCATACCGATGGCAAACTCACGAACCAAAATCCCAGACTTTTTAGCAAAGTAGAAATGGCCGAACTCGTGAACCACCACGATAATTCCAAAGACTAGAATAAATGTTAGTAATCCTATCATTTAATTTCTGTTCACCTTTCCTTAAAATAAGCCAAAGAGGTGCATAATAGGGAAAACTACTAGCATACAATCAAAACGATCCAGTACCCCACCATGACCAGGGATAAATTTGCCTGAGTCTTTGACTCCAAAATGACGCTTCATAGCACTTTCGATTAAATCACCCAACTGACCTGCTAGACTAAAGAAGATAGCAAAAACCATCATTTTGTAAATCCCATATGGTAAAGCAACGGTACTATCGACTAGCATAAAGATGAGCGTCGCTAGCATAGCAGCCAAGATCCCCCCTATAGCACCTTCTATGGTCTTGTTAGGCGATACTCTCGGAGCAAGCTTTCTCTTGCCAAGCTTCATCCCCACCAGATAGGCACCGCTATCTGTTGCCCAAACCAAACAAAGTCCCAAAAGGGCCTTATCCAAGCCTGCAATTCGAGCATCAACCAAGGCATTAAAGCCGAAGCCAACATAGAAACTCATGGCAATCGGAAAAACAGCATCCTCAATGGTATAGTTCTTGCTGAATACTGTCGCTCCTAGCATGATGAGGATCACAACTCCATAGGCTACAACATTCCCATCTACAGGTAAAAACTTCCAGTAGTTTTCCAAAGGCACGGTCAGAGCAAAGGTCGCTAGTAAAGTCAAGAGACCTTCAGGCGTCATGGTATTTAATCCCTTCATGCGAAGCAACTCATGCACTCCCAACATAGCCACAAGTCCCATAGCAATCTGTAACCATAGACCACCGAGGATCAAGATTGGTATAAAGATAGCCAAGGCCAAGATAGCAAAGAGCGTTCTCTTTTGTAAATCCTTTATCATAATAACTCCTATACTCCTCCAAAGCGACGGTTGCGGCGATTATACTCAACGATAGCCTCTTTTAAGGCTTCCTCGTCAAAGTCAGGCCACAAGACATCCGTGAAATAGAGCTCGCTATAAGCAGCTTGCCAAGGCAAGAAATTACTCAAACGAAGTTCACCGCTGGTCCGAATAATCAAGTCAGGATCACGCAAGACTTTTGGCAAATGTCCCGTAAAGAGGTATTCCCCAATCAACTCCTCGGTGATATCACCAGGATTGATCTTAGCATCTAAAACATCCTGTGCAATCAACTTGACTGCTTGTGTAATCTCAGCTCGTCCACCATAATTAAGGGCAAAATTGAGAATCAAACCTGTATTTAACTTAGTCAACTCTTCTGCCTTTTTCAAGGCATCAAAAGTCTGCTTCGGCAAACGATCAGTCTCCCCAATCATTTGAATCTTCATGTTCTTCTGATGCAATTCAGGAACATACTTATCATAAAATTCAACAGGTAAGTTCATGATAAATTTGACTTCCTGATCTGGACGGGTCCAGTTTTCAGTTGAAAAGGCATAGACCGTCAAGGCTTTGACACCCATATCACTAGCAGCAATCGCTACCTTTCTCAGAGCATCCATCCCAGCCTTATGGCCAAAGACACGTGGCTGCATCCGTTTTTTAGCCCAACGGCCATTCCCATCCATGATCACACCGATGTGGTCTGGCACCATTGTGGTGGCTTCTGTTGCTTTATCTTTTTTTAAAAATCCAAACATGATTGTATTCCTATTCAAAAATCTATCGTTTCATTATACCATATTTTTCATTTTTCTTCTATCATCTTCTCTTATTCTAAGGCGGAATTCGCCATATTTCTAAGATTACAAACCTTGCATTTCCTAAAGAAAGTTGATACAATAAACGTATAAAGATTAAATCCTTGTTCAGTCACAGGGATTTTTTATTGAAAGGATTTTATGATGTCAAAAAAACTCCAACGTAAAAAACAATTAAGAAACAGCCTTCGTCGTTCAGGTATATTTTCAAATGCTGTAAACAAGGTTGTCGAAGAAACAAAAAAAGTTGTAAAACATGCTGAAAAAGCAGCAAGCGATGCAGGTAAAGCTGTCTCTAAAAAGGTTGAAAAAACTGTAGAAGCAACCAAAGAGCAAGCTCAAAAAGTTGCTACTTCTGTAGAAGATTTCGCAGCTAACCTAGGGGGACTTTCAGTTGACCGCGCTAAGACTTTCTACGATGAAGGTATCAAGTCTGCTGCTGACTTCAAAAACTGGACAGAAAAAGAACTCCTTGCCTTGAAAGGAATCGGTCCAGCTACTATCAAGAAATTAAAAGAAAACGGCATTAAGTTCAAGTAATCTTTCTTGTTCCTTGCTTTTCCGTCAAAAACTTGTTAAAATAAAGCCATTAGAGGTGTTTTGAGTCCCACATTTTACAGAAAGTGGCAGTGCTGAGAAGTCCACAAATGTGTCAAAACTGGTTGCTAATGGATGAAATTAAAAATTGAAATATAAATCTTTTTGTTTCCTTTTAGGACTAGACAGCGAGTTGCAGGCTGTACTCAAGTACGGCAAGACGAGCTAACGACGTCATAAAAGTGAAACAAGAAGATTAAAGATGCGGGCATGGCCCGAAATTGGGTGGTACCGCGGATTAACACATTCGTCCCTGTCATATTGATGGCAGGGACGATTTTTATTTTAGACCCCTAGCCAAAGGAGGTTGTCATGAAACAATCTTTTAACACCAGCAAGCTCTACTATGGTTTTCCTGTCTTCATCTTGGGATATCAGGACAAGAACTTTAGGCACAATATCACGACCTGCAGTTCCTCTTATAGCCTGGGAGATTGGCTGGTCATCGGTGTTGGCGCTGAGGAAAATGCGGCTGACCAGATTAAGCATTATCAACAGTTTACCGTAAACATCCCTGATGAAAACTTCATGCTCGAAATGGAGCAGGCTGGTTTTATCAGCCATCGGGAAAAGTTAAAACACCTAGGGCTTGACTACGAAATTTCTGTACGGACTCAGGCCCCGATTTTAGAGGCATGTCCAGTCGTATTGGACTGTCAGGTAGATCGGATTATCGAGGAAGATGGCATCTGCCATATCTTTGCCAAGATTCTCGAGCGACTGGCTGATCCAGAGCTCTTGGACGATAAAGAGCATTTTAAAAATGACCGTTTTGCGCCAACTTACTTTATGGGGGATGGCCATCAGCGCGTTTACCGTTATCTGGATGACCGAGTCGACCCCATGGGAAGCTTCATCAAGAAAGCGAGGAAGAAGGATGACAAGAACTGAATTGCCAGAACAAATCGAAACGGAGCGACTGGTCTTACGAGTCCGTACCGTGCCGGATGCTGAGGATATCTTTGACTATGCTAGTCGTCCAGAAGTCTCTTACCCAGCAGGTTTTCCACCCGTCAAGACCTTGGAAGATGAGATTTATTATCTGGAGCATATCCTTCCTAAGCGCAATGAAAAGGACAATCTCCCAGCAGGCTATGGAATTGTGGTCAAAGGGACCGATACAATCATTGGTTCTGTCGATTTCCCCCGTCGCTACGAAGACGATGTACTGGAGATTGGCTATACCTTGCACCCAGACTATTGGGGCCGAGGTTATGTGCCTGAAGCGGCACGCGCCTTGATTGACCTAGCTTTTAAAGAATTGGGTCTTCACAAGATTGAATTGTCTTGCTTTGGTTACAACCTTCAAAGTCAACGAGTTGCGGAAAAATTAGGATTTACCCTTGAAGCTCGTATCCGAGACCGCAAAGATGCCCAAGGGAATCGCTGTGACAGTCTGATATATGGCTTGCTGAAGAGTGAGTGGGAGGTGATTTGATGCATCTTTTCATCATTGGGGCTCCAGCATCAGGAAAAATGACCATTGGTCAAGAGTTATCTCGACTGACAAATGCTACCCTCTTTTATAACCATCAAGCCATCGATTTTGCACTGGAAATCTATCAGGACTATACAGAGGAAATGTGGGAATTTGTTCGTGGAATGACCTTTTCTTTCCTTGGAGCAAGTGCAAGAAATCAGCGATCAGTAATTTTAACTGACGTAATTGATTTTTCAAATCAGTACCAGCTGATGTATTTAAAGCAAATTCAGGATTTATTGGATAACTTTCATCAAGAGATTCTGTTTGTTGAGTTGGAAACAAGTCTTGAAGAGCGTTTACATCGAAATCGAACGGAGAACCGATTGAAGCACAAGCCCTTGAAACGGCATATTGAGGTATCTGAAAGAGAAATTTTAGAGACCGCTGAAACACTTCAATTAAATTCCCAGCATCAACCGAATGAGCTACACCACTACCTTAAAATAAATAATACGAATCTGTCTGCAGCCGAAGTTGCTAAGCAGATTCAAGAAAAAATGAAAACAATAGAGAGAGGACACACACATGTCTAAACAAACTCAATAAGATGTTCTCAAGACTCAAGGAGTTCAAAAGTCTAAAACTTTTTGATCACGCATTCCACCGCCAGACGTAATTAGAAAATTCTACCTTGATCAAGCTTGGGGTACATCCTTCAGAGTAAATGAATTACAAAGAAACTGGGATTTCCCATTAAAGCCTGTAGCTGAGTCCCGAAGGATATCTAAGTCAGTTGAGTCTGGTCTATTGAAGGATGAATTAAGGGAGAAAATAGATGGCTAAAAAGAAAAATAGAAAAAAAGAATTAAAACGCCAGCAAAAGTTGGATATCAAAGTTATTTCTGAAGAAGAGGCTGCTTGGACAGAAATCATGGCCAAAAATCCAACTTTTGTAGAACGTCGGACCATTCAAAATTTCGATGAACTACATACAGCAGTGATGCAATATGCTGATGAACACGGAGAGTATCCAGATGTTCAGCTAATTAATTACCAACTGAAAAATAGGACTTTTGATTGGAATCAGGATCATGCTTTATTTAGAGAAGCTATGCATACTCCGAATACACAGAAGCGAAATAAACTGTTAAAGCAAGTTTTAAAAATCAATCCAGATTACTTTGCTGCTGATTTTCATTTATTCTTATCAGAGGTTAAAGACTTTGATTTGTCAACCTTTAAAAAAGTATTGGATTTTGAAGTTCTAGTTTTAGAAAAATGGAAAATGAACGGATACAATAGTTGGAATTATTTTGAAGCACGCCCTATCCTGTCTGCTCTCATGTTTCTGATTGAATATTATATGACGGAGAACTTAAATTCTAAGGCTATAGAATTGATTGACCTATATTTGAGTAAGCGACCAGAACGTTTTCCTCCTAATTTTGTCTTCTGTATGCTTTCCTTGTATCATATTACTGGTCAGGAACTAAAGGTTGAGCGCTTCTACCGTGAAGAATTGAATAAAGGGAAACGGGACGATACCATTCTTATTCATGCCATCATCTCTGCTTTTTCTCAAGGAAAAATTGAGGAAGCTAGTCAGCTATTTGCAAAATTAGTGGAAATCAATGATGAAGCTGTTGAATTCTTTATAGAGGAAGATTGGCAATTCAAAGTTATAGAGATCGAAGACCAAGAATGCTACTGTCCAAATTCAGTTGAATCGTTACAAGCTAGTTTGTATCCTCTATTTGATTATTTACTAGAAAATATTATTTTAACAAAATTTCTAACAAACGAAGCCAAGAAGTTCCGTCGTAAACCAGTATTTTCGAATGACTCCAGTATGATAAAAACTTTATCCGAGGTATCCGACTGGTACTCCCTTATGAGCGATGAAAAAATGAAGGGAATCCGGATGGATCTTGTTCACATCTTTGTTGAAAATGGAATTCGTAGGTCTACAGATTTCAAAAAATGGACCGAAAAAGAAGTTCTCGCTTTGAAGGGGATTGGTCCTGCTACCGTTCAAAAACTGAAAGAAAACGGTATACAGTTTAAGAACGAGAAGTAATTGTTTATTGAGGGGGGGAGGTGAAATTGTCTTGAATGAAATTTCTAATTTCATCCTGTATACTACACCAAATGGCGACGTTCAGCTAGATATCCTTTTACAGGATGAAAATCTTTGGTTGACTCAAAAAGGTCTTGCAGAGCTCTTTGGAGTTGAACGAAGTGTTATTACAAAGCACTTAAAAAACATTTATGATAGTGGTGAGTTGGCTAAGGTGTCAACTTGTGCAAAATTTGCACAGGTTCAACAAGAGGGAAATAGAACTGTCCGGCGTGAACTTGAATATTACAATCTGGATGCTATTATTTCAGTCGGCTATCGTGTAAATTCTAGCAAGGCTACTCAATTTAGAATCTGGGCAACCAAGACCTTGAAAGAATTTATCATCAAAGGTTTTATTTTAGATGATGAACGCTTGAAACAAGGACAGACAGTTTTAGGACAAGATTATTTCCATGAACTTTTAGAACGAATTCGCTCTATTCGTTCTAGCGAGCGCCGAATCTATCAACAAATCACGTATATCTTTGCTGAATGTGCCATAGATTATGATAGAAACTCAGATATTACTAAAAATTTCTATGCTATGGTACAAAATAAATTTCATTATGCAATTACTGGAAGTACTGCTGCAGAAATTATCTATCAGCAAGCCGATGCAAGTAAGGAAAAAATGGGATTAACTACTTGGAAGAATGCACCTAATGGGAGGTACTCAAGTCAGATGTAACAGTGACTAAAAACTATCTGCAAGAAAAAGAAATTCGACAACTAGAGCGAACTGCTACAGCCTATTTTGATTATATCGAGGATTTGGTTGAGCGCCGTAATACTTTTACAATGCGAGGATTGGCGGATAGTATTGATCGTTTTCTTTTTTTAATGAATATGAAATCTTAGAAGGAAAAGGAAGTATTTCCAAGAAACAAGCAGACTCAAAAGCTATCCAGGAGTATGATAAATTTAACCGAACTCAAAAAATCATATCAGACTTTGATAAACATATTATGAAGATAATGAGAGAAAGTTAATGTAAAATTTTTCACGGTTTCTTTGCTTATAGAAGATAATGATAAAAACAAGATGAGTTGAATCAAAGCCTATCTTCTACCTACTAATTTTATTTAAAGATATAAACTAGAAAGGACAAACACATGTCTAAAGAACTTTCACCTAAATACAATCCAGCCGAGGTTGAGGCTGGTCGTTACAAAAAATGGCTTGACGCTGATGTTTTCAAGCCTTCAGGCGATAAAAAGGCTAAGCCTTATTCGATCGTTATTCCACCACCAAACGTAACTGGGAAACTCCACCTTGGTCACGCTTGGGATACGACTTTACAGGATATCATCATCCGTCAAAAACGCATGCAAGGTTTTGATACGCTTTGGCTTCCAGGGATGGACCACGCGGGGATTGCAACTCAAGCTAAGGTTGAGGAGCGCTTGCGTGGCGAGGGCATTAGCCGTTATGACCTCGGCCGTGAGAAGTTCCTGGACAAAGTCTGGGAATGGAAAGACGAGTATGCGACGACTATCAAGGAACAATGGGGCAAGATGGGTCTCTCTGTAGACTACTCTCGCGAGCGTTTCACTCTTGACGAAGGTTTGTCAAAAGCCGTTCGCAAGGTCTTTGTGGACCTTTACAAGAAAGGTTGGATCTACCGTGGTGAATTTATCATCAACTGGGACCCAGCAGCTCGCACAGCCCTTTCTGATATCGAGGTGATCCATAAGGACGTCGAAGGTGCCTTCTACCACATGAACTACATGCTAGAAGATGGTTCACGCGCTCTTGAAGTTGCGACCACTCGTCCTGAGACTATGTTTGGGGACGTTGCAGTTGCGGTCAATCCAGAAGACCCACGCTACAAGGATTTGATCGGTAAAAACGTCGTCCTTCCTATCGCTAATAAACTCATCCCAATCGTTGCAGATGAACACGCAGATCCTGAGTTTGGTACTGGTGTCGTGAAAATCACGCCTGCCCATGATCCAAACGACTTCTTGGTTGGACAACGCCACAACTTGCCACAAGTTAATGTTATGAACGACGACGGAACCATGAATGACTTGGCCTTCGAATTTGCAGGTATGGACCGTTTTGAAGCTCGTAAGGCTGTCGTTGCTAAGTTGGAAGAAATCGGCGCTCTCGTTAAAATTGAAAAACGTGTCCACAGTGTTGGTCACTCAGAGCGTACAGGTGTCGTGGTTGAGCCACGCTTGTCTACGCAATGGTTCGTTAAGATGAACCAATTGGCTAAAAATGCTATTGCCAACCAAGACACAGAGGACAAGGTCGAATTCTACCCTCCACGTTTCAACGATACCTTCCTTCAATGGATGGAAAATGTTCACGACTGGGTTATCTCTCGTCAGCTTTGGTGGGGTCACCAAATCCCTGCTTGGTACAATGCTGAGGGTGAAATGTACGTCGGTGAAGAAGCCCCAGAAGGTGACGGATGGACTCAGGACGAAGACGTCTTGGATACGTGGTTCAGTTCTGCCCTTTGGCCATTCTCAACTATGGGCTGGCCTGATGTTGACTCAGAAGACTTCAAACGTTACTTCCCAACTTCAACCTTGGTAACAGGTTACGACATCATCTTCTTCTGGGTGTCTCGTATGATCTTCCAATCCTTGGAATTCACTGGCCGTCAGCCATTCCAAAACGTCCTTATCCATGGTCTCATTCGTGATGAGCAAGGACGTAAGATGTCTAAATCTCTCGGTAACGGGATTGACCCGATGGATGTTATCGAGAAATACGGTGCCGATGCCCTTCGCTGGTTCCTTTCAAACGGTTCTGCACCAGGGCAAGACGTGCGCTTCTCTTACGAAAAAATGGATGCGTCTTGGAACTTCATTAACAAGATCTGGAACATCTCTCGCTACATTCTCATGAACAATGAAGGTTTGACCCTTGAGCAAGCAACTGCCAATGTGGAAAAAGTAGTTAACAAGGAAGCTGGAAACGTCACAGACCGCTGGATTCTCCACAATCTCAACGAAACTATCGGCAAAGTTACTGAAAACTTTGATAAGTTTGAGTTTGGTGTTGCTGGACACATCCTCTATAACTTCATCTGGGACGAGTTTGCGGACTGGTACGTTGAGTTGACCAAGGAAGTCCTTTATAGCGATAATGAAGAAGAGAAAGTCATCACACGTTCTGTTCTCCTTTACACTTTGGACAAGATCCTTCGTCTCCTTCACCCAATCATGCCATTTGTGACAGAGGAAATCTTTGGACAAATCTCAGAAGGTTCTATCGTTACAGCAGCATACCCAACTGTCAACCCAGCCTTTGAAGACCTTGCGGCTCACACTGGTGTCGAAAGCCTCAAAGACTTGATCCGCGCTGTTCGTAATGCGCGTGCGGAAGTAAACGTTGCTCCAAGCAAGCCTATCACCATTCTTGTTAAGACAAGCGATAGCGACTTGGAAGCCTTCTTTAACAGCAATGTCAACTACATCAAACGCTTCACAAATCCAGAACACTTAGAAATCGCATCAACCATCCCTGCACCTGAACTCGCAATGTCAAGCGTCATCACAGGAGCAGAAATCTACTTGCCACTGGCAGACCTCCTCAATGTCGAAGAAGAACTGGCTCGTCTCGACAAGGAACTAGCTAAATGGCAAAAAGAACTGGACATGGTCGGTAAGAAGCTCTCTAACGAACGCTTCGTAGCAAATGCCAAACCAGAAGTCGTTCAAAAAGAACGCGACAAACAAGCCGATTACCAAGCTAAGTACGATGCGACCGTAGCACGTATTGATGAGATGAAGAAGTTGGTGAAATAAAATCGAGTAGTGGCTAAGACTAGCCCCTCTCCCACCACGGTACGTGCCATTCGGTATACGGCGGTTCAACTAACTTTTAACGCATGTCGTTGAAGGCAATAATCCAAACACGAAACCAGTCCTCGCTTTTCAAGGACTGGTTTTGATATATCGCGTTTAAGTATCGATTTCTGAGCTACTAATTGATAGTGGTCACCCCAGCCAGATACCTTATCTGCTATCCATTTAGGAATTCCTAACTTAAGTAGGATCCACAGTTACCTAGGTTTCTTTTTCCATTCCTTTCAGATAATCACTCATAGGGGAGCACGCAAGCGCTCATCTATACTAGTGACTATGCGCTTCATATTTCCCAGTGAAAATAGTTTATCTATCCCCGAATTGACAAATTCAGTTGCTCAAGAGTTTACCAGTATTGGGGAGCCCACAGAGGAATGTACGACATGTCCATCGTACTAAAAATGGCAAATCTCAATTTAAGAGATTTGCCATTTTTTATATATTTTCATCTTGCAAATCGAGTTGCTTCACTCTAGCAATATAGTAAGACATTATCAAAACCAAATTAAAGCTGACAATCCAAATAGACCATTCATGGAGAAAATGCATAGATACAGCCAAGCTAATAGCACCCACTACGAAACTGCCTACAACAATGCCATAGTTCAAGGCTTGACGACGATATTCTTGAACATCTCCTTCTCCTCTAACGATACGATACAAAGCGGTCAACATTTTTCGGTAATTTCCAGACGTCATAAAAATGACATAGGGATGATCTTCAATCAAACTACCCGTAAATGTTAGCATCATCATTCCAGTTCCAAAAGCAATAAAAGGAACTTCTAATAGAGGAAAGCGGGAAAAGAAGGGCAGAACAAGGGTCCCGATAAATAAGGGAAGCAGCATCTTAACTCGCCAATAAGCTGTTTTACGATATTCCTTCATGTGTAAGGCAAAAAGAAATCCTAGGGAAAAGAATATAATCGAGCAGAATCGCAACATGGTATTGATGACATGTGAATCGTGCCAATCTGATATCAATAGGAGAATGTTCCCTGTCTGTGTCGCCACCAAACTATGGTACTGGATGTGACAGAATACATCCAAAGAACCACCGATAAAGCCAAGAAACACTCCCATGAGTCGTGTGTTTTGAGGTAAAATTAATTTATCCGTCATTGATTCATCACTCGTTTCCCTTTAATGCATTCATTATACCACTTCTCTCGGAGAAACTAAGTGAAAAACGGTCAGTTCAGGTAGACATGATTACATATACTCCTAAGTTAGTCTCATCTTTGGAGTTCATTTATGACGTCTTATCAACTTCAAATGCTGTAGGTACTCATCAACTGAACTATTTTTAAACAAATTATTTCTGTACTCAAACCTATGGCTGAATCAAAGCAACGCTAGATACAGTTCCATCTGCGCCTGTTGTAATTTGGATGATTTTTCCACCACCAATTTTGGCATTGTATTTACCATCATCAAGGGTATAGGCATAGCCTTGGATAGAGTAGTTTTCTTTCTTACCATCACTAGATTCTACTGTAAATTGACCACCTGATGAAACAGTAATAGTCTCGCCATTAGCTCCCTTCCAGTTGCCAGCTGCAGCAGAGAAATCTCCATCAACCATGGTTAGAACACCCTTGTAACGTTTGTTGTGCTCTGCTTGCTTATCTTGAAGTTTGCGGTCAGTAGTTGGATCATAAGTTGACTGGCTAGTCTGTGCTTGAGAGCCTTGCTGATTTGAGGGAGTTTGCGAAGATGCCTGTTGGTTAGAAGCTTCTTGGCTCTGTCTTGTTTCTGGCGCTGGTGTTGCTTGCGATTGATTAGCAGTAGTTGCTGACTGGTCAGAAGAAGCTACCTTAGTTTTTTCTGATGAAGTTGAACTTGCGGACTTCTGAGTCTTGTTCTCTTTACTTGAAGAACTTGCCTTAGAACTAGAAGATGCTTGTGTTGTCTTGCTAGAACTATCACTTGTCGTATTTTCTTTCTTATTACCACAAGCTCCCAATAGCAGGGTTGAAGCGAGTACAGTTGCAGCCATTAATTTGATAGAAGTTTTATTTTTCATTTTATGCTCCTTTTGTAACATTTTTGAAATGTTAAGAAATATATTTGTAACATTATTGTAATATTTGTTTTGAAATTTGTCAACTACTTATCTAAAATTTTTTAGAATTATTTTTTAGTACATTTATTTCCTTATCCCTCCTATATCTTTTATTCGTAAAGAATTAAAAAAAACAGGAAAATTTTTCCTACTAAAAATACTATATTTTACAAGTGTAATCGCTTGCATTTTTTTCTTGAAGGGCTATAATAAAATTGAAATAGAATATTGGAGGTGTAAGCTTATGTTAAGCAAATATTACAAGTATCTTCCTTGGGTGATTTTAGATGCTTTCGTTTCTTATGGGGCGGCTACTCATTACGCTCAAACAACATTTGATTTGTTCTATCTAACTGCTATTTTCATGATTGTCTACGTGGCTTTATTGTATTTACACGAAACCTATTTAAAATATAAATACAAGGATTTATTCATTCGAATCATGAGCAATTCAAAGAAAGATAAACATCCTTAATTAGTAAAGCAGTCAAATAGCATCAAAAAAGAGGTCGGGAAAAAATCCCGACCTCACTTTTTTATGAATAATAAACCTTTGATACGATAGCTGACTTGGCTTGTGACGCAAACTGTATTTTCTCTATTCTCAAGCTTCAAACAGCCATCGGATTTGTTGAAACTTCTCAGGACTGAGACTAGGAAATCAAGACTTGATCTATCGATTTCTGTCCCAAAGCTTTTTATTTCAATCGATAGGTTTTTCTTGGTTTCTTTTTAGGAACTCGTTTGAGCCCAACTTCTTCTACATACTCACCGTATTTTACGAGAAAGTTATTGCTGACGATTGGTCGTCCTGGGTTGATGAGATTGACCAATTCGGTCCCTTCATAGACAGTGAACTCCTCCTCTAGCAGATAGAGGAAGGTCGGATTCCAGTCAAGACGCCCTTGTATTCGTTTAATAGACTCTTGGATAATGGCATAATGGTCAAAGGCGAAGGCTTGCTCCCCCAGCTCTAGTCCCTCTAGGAAGCACTTGCCCGTCTGAAAATCAACATCGACAAAAACCACATCTTTGGCATCATCACCAGCTTGAACGAGATCAAGTGCGCGGCTAGGTAGATACACCAAGTGGGCGATAGTAACCGTCCAGCCCCGCGGATCACGACCTGGAGTAGATACTGTCATCAACTGTTCAATTTTTTCCAAAGGAAGGTCAAGGTTAACCTCCTCTCTCACTTCACGCTGACAAGCATGGGCAGCATCTTCCCCTTTATCCATAAAACCACCGACCAAGGCCAAACAGTTCTGATAAGGATGGGCCTTACGGCGGATTAGTAAGAGTTTGATTTTCCCTTCCACAAAGCAATAAGCTACCATATCCACCGTCACGCTCGGTTTTTCATACTGAGGAAGTTCCTGTTTGTAGTACCAGTCTAAAAATTCTTCCTGACTTGCATGGATTTCAAAATATTCTCTCTCTGTCATTCCAGCCGGGATTATCGTTTCAGTCATCTTATCCCTCCTTGACAGCCTTAGTCCATTGGTACCAACCGACTAGACTATTGATGGTATAAACCCAGTACATTCCTTGGATATGGATGTTTTCACCCCACCAGAGATAAATACTAAAGAGATTGGTTGCAATCCAGAAAATCCACTGCTCACGGTAAAGACGTGTCATCAAGAGCTGACCAACACCATTGGTCGCATCGGTAACACTGTCACGGAAAGGACGAGCACTGCTGATACTTTGGTAGGCTAATCCCATGCCAATCCAGATGATAGCAGTCAAGGCCAAGTACTTGAGCCAATCAATCAGACCGAGTTTCTTAGCTTCAAAGTGAGACTCCTCTGGTTTTCCTTGCTCATTGATCCGATTAGACAACCAAGCATAGAGACCAATAGGCTGCATGACAAAGAAATAAACTGTGGTCAAAACTTCGCCATAGAAAGTAGCATTCATAGCTAGGACCAAATAGATTGCAGAGTTAATAGCACCAAAAAGGTAGTTACTAGCTCGACCTTCAGCTACTAAGATAACGCAGACAATCCCTGTCCAAGAAGCCAAGAGACCAATCCAGTCATGACTTTCTGTGTTTTGTGTAAACTCCAGAATAAGAGGAACACTTGATAAAACAATCAAATAGAGCCACTGGAAAAGACTACGGCCTACAAAGAGGTCTTTCCAAAGCAAACGCATAACTCCTGCAAAACCAATTTTACGAGCTTCTGCGTGAACATTTTTAAAGTTTTCAATAAATCGTGTGATTTTTTCAGTTATTTTTTTCATTTTCTTCTCCTAATCTGCTTGGTAAATGGCATCAATAGCTACTTTTGCTGCTTCATAATTTCCTAGATAGTCATCAGCTAGATAAACATGAGGGATATTGGCTAGATATTGCTCCCTCATCATATCCAAATGCTGAGAAAAACTGTGACGGATATGGTCTTCTGCCATGGTCATGTCGCGAAAACCATCATTGACATAAGAGCCAATAGGTTGCACAAAGAGGATTAAATCCCACTTTTCCTTGGCTAAGATTGAGATAAAGAGATTATCAAAGGTCTCTACGGACAAGTCCTCCTGCTCTTCGCTTTCCATGTAGTAATCGTAGTAGCCCTTGGTTACTAATGAATTGGTATCTGCAATGACTAGGCCTCGATTGGCATTGCTATCGATTAACTTGGAAGTTTGGTCATATTGGCCCAAAAGAAGGTAATAATAATCTTTGGGGGTAAGCTCATCATCTCGGACATTATTTTTTATCTGATACTCACGAGCATATTCCAGACTGACTGGCGCATCATAAAAGCGAGCTAAATCCTTGGCTAGAGTTGTTTTACCATTACTAGCACTTCCCATAATCAACACTTTTTTCGTAAACTGACGGCGGAAAGGTTGAGCGATGTATTTCCAATATTTGCTTGGATTTTCTCGAATCATGGTAGCCGAAATTCCAAATTTTCTTTCCTGCAAAACAGTCTCGAAACCACGTTCTGACAATTCTTGTTGGTATTCGGACTCTCCTACAAAAAAGATTAGTTCCTGACCAGTCTGGTCATAGGAAATGGCCTGCAACATCTGATCCAACCACTCCTGCCAGCCCATTGGATAGCGTGGAATATTGGTTTCGTCAAGTTTACAAACAGAAGTCAACTCATCATCTCGAAATGCTTCACGAATATAGCGAAACCTCTTTTGTAGTGTAAGTCCAATCTGTTCACCACGATCTCCCTTATAACCTGAAACTACCACCCATACAGCATCGCATTGTCGTTTTGCTCTTTGGATTAAATCAATATGCCCCTGATGCAAGGGAGCAAAGGTTCCAAAAACCACTGCTATCTTTTTTTTCATATCTCTTTAACCTTTTTATAAATTTTTATATTTTATATTATACTTTACCTTTCTGTATTTGTCAACACTTTTTTATTATTTTTTATAAAAACATTTCTTAAGGTAATTTCTCAAAGTAACTTCCACTTTCCTGACCAAAGTGGAAATTAGTCTAAAACGGATTTTTATGGTGGAATTAAGTGTGAGACGTTTGTGGTAGAAATGAGGCCTACTATGATCAAACATAAACACCTTACCCTTTCAGACCGTAATGATATCCAATTAGGTTTAGAGCGCGGTGAAACCTTCAAAGCTATCGGGCAACTTATTCTAAAAGACCCGACTACTGTTTCCAAAGAAGTCAAACGAAACAGACTAGTCAGAGAGTCTACGTGTGATAACCTCCCTTGTCCTTTACTTGCCAAAGCTCCCTTTGTCTGTAATGGATGTCCTAAAAGAAGACAAAACTGTGGCTATCAGAAAATCTTCTACCTCGCCAAACAAGCTCAAAAGCAGTACGAACAAACTCTTGTCGAAGCTCGTGAAGGAACTCCTCTTAATTCTCAGACTTTCTGGAACATGGATAAAATTATTTCTGATGGGGTTAAAAAGGGACAACACATCTATCATATCCTCAAAACTCATAACCTTGATGTTAGCTCCTCAACTGTCTATCGACACATCCGAAAAGGTTACCTGTCTATCGCTCCGATTGATCTTGCTAGAGCTGTTAAATTTAAAGAAAGAAGAAAAAATAATCTACCTTCCATCCCTAAAGAAGCTAAAAAAGGCCGTTCCTATGAGGATTTCCAAAACTATTTAGCCCTTAATCAACTAGACTCTTGGCTGGAAATGGATACAGTTATGGGCAGAATGGGAGGGAAAGTCCTACTCACCTTCAACCTCTCTTTCTGTAACTTTATCTTCGCTAGACTTCTGGTTAATAAAACTGCCCTTGAGGTTACCAAACACCTTTATAAAATCAAGAACACTCTTCACCAAGCGGACAAAGATTTCTTCCAACTCTTTCCTGTCATTCTGACTGATAATGGTGGAGAGTTTGCCAGGGTTGATGACATCGAAATGGATGTTCGAGGAGAGAGCAAGCTCTTCTTTTGCGACCCTAATCGCTCTGACCAGAAAGGGAGAATTGAGAAAAATCACACGCTGATTCGCGACATTCTACCTAAGGGAACTTCCTTTGACAACTTAACTCAAGAGGATATTAATCTCGTCTGTTCGCATGTCAACAGTGTCAAACGCGCTGCTTTGAATGGAAAGTCAGCCTATGAACTCTTTGCCTTTACTTACGGAGAAGAAATTCCTAAACTTCTCGGCATTTCTAAAATACCTGCAGAAGATGTCTGTCAGTCTTCTAAATTACTCCAACATAAAATCTAAAAACTAACCAAAAAACCCATTCAAACGTCTCATACTAACTTCCACCATAGCGGAACTTAATCTGAAACGCTTTCAGATGAGGGGATTTTGTGCGCTCTTTTTTCTATTCCTTTCGACTACAAAAGCGATGAAATCAAGCATGAGTAAAACCAGTGGAACTTACCCTGACACGGAATTCCACTGGTTTTTACAATTTTTATCAGACTAACTTCCACTTCTACTAGCGGTGGAACTTAGTTTGGGAATTTAGC